>JAPLFN010000038.1:45716-47971 GCA_026390655.1 Candidatus Kapaibacterium sp. | reverse complement strand
TCGTAACAACGCGCTTATTCTAAAAGAGATCTTTGGTGATGACTTCTACATCGAGCTCCAAGATCATGGTCTACCTGAAGACAAGCACGTTCTTGAGTTCGCACCTCGGTTAGCAAAAGAGCTGGGGATTCGGCTCGTTGTCACGAACGATGCGCACTATGTTAAAAAGGAGGATGCGATAGCGCACAACGTCCTCCTTAACATCAATAAGGACGCCGCATCTGCCAGAGATGGCCAGTTCAATGTCAAGACAGATCTGAGATACAAAGTCCCCGAGATGTATCTCAAAACTCAACAACAGATGAAGGATCTGTTTAAGGGGTTTGCTGAGGGCATAGAGTCTACGCAGGAGATCGCTGACAAAGTGGATCTTACCATACCCACAGAGTTGCAACTGCCAAAGTTCCCTATCCCAGCTGAGAGTGATGCAACCACATTAGAAGACTATCTCGAAGAACTAACCATGAGGGGTCTTGAGGAACGCTTCCCTATTCTTACGAATGAGGTTCTAGACAGAGCGAGCTTCGAACTCAACGTCATCAAGCGCATGGGATATGCCGGCTATTTCCTCATCGTGTGGGATTTCATACGAGCTGCTAGGGAAATGGGTGTCAGAGTGGGCCCTGGTCGAGGCTCAGCAGCCGGGTCCTTGATCGCATTTGCATTGCGAATCACAGATATCGACCCTCTTAAATACGACCTCCTTTTTGAAAGATTTCTCAATCCGGATCGCGTGTCAATGCCGGATATTGACATCGATTTCTCCGATGATAAACGTGAACGTGTTATCGAATACGTCAAGGAGAAATACGGCGCTGACTCCGTGGCACAAATCATCACGTTTGGCACCCTTTCTTCCAGGGCGGTTCTCAAGGACGTAGGTCGTGTAATGGGCATAGACCTTGCAACAATCAACAGCATTACCGATAAGATTCCCGTGATCCAGGGTAAGGTGCACTCGCTCAAGGATGCACTCGCTCTTCCGGAACTTCGGTGGTTGAAAACTGCGGAAGATCCCCGATTGGCTGATATGATCAGCTACGCACAAACCCTCGAAGGGTTCGCACGTAATGCTTCACTGCATGCAGCCGGTGTGGTGATTGCTCCCGGCCCGATCAGCGACTTCGTACCTGTATATAAAACACCTACAACAGAACCAGCCACGCAGTATAACATGAAGGACCTCGAAGAGGCTGGATTGTTGAAGATGGACTTCCTAGGGCTGCGTACACTAAGTATTATCGACGGAACACTCGAGCAGATAAAGCGAAATCATGGCCTTACCATCGATCTCGACACAATTGACTTCGAAGACAAGGAAACGTATGCGATGTTTTCTCGTGGTCAAACGCAAGGCGTGTTTCAGTTCGAATCTGACCCCATGCAAAAGGCGCTTCGGGAGCTGAAACCGGAGGTGTTAGACGACCTTATTGCAATGAATGCTCTGTACCGCCCTGGTCCAATGGGTAACATCCCAGAGTTTATTGATCGCAAACACGGCAGAAAACCCATCGAGTATTTGCATCCGTTGATGGAGCCGATCCTTGTAAAAACGTATGGCGTCATCGTCTATCAAGAGCAAGTGATGCAGTTAGTACAGACACTTGCAGGATTCACTCTAGCTCAGTCAGACGTGATGCGGCGAGCCATGGGTAAGAAAGACGAGAAGTCGATGTCGGCTGAACGCAGTCGATTTGTTGAAGGGGCTAAGAACCACACAGGCATAGATGAGAAACTTGGATCAGAGATATTTGACCTCATCCAGAAGTTTGCTCAGTACGGATTTAACAAGTCTCACTCAGCAGCGTATGCGTACTTGGCGTTTCAGACTGCATGGCTTAAAGTTCATTATCCGGCTGAGTTTCTCTCGGCTAACATGACGGCCGAGCTCAACGATCAGGATAAGATCGTTGCGCTCATCGATGAGGCAAAGAGATACAACATTACAGTTCTTCCTCCTGACGTTAATCGATCAATGGCAACCTTCGTTGCCGATAAGAACAGTATCTACTTTGGAATGGCTGGCATAAAGACTGTGGGTATATCTGCTGTGGATGCTATCGTTGAGGCCAGACGAGAGGCCCCCTTTTCTTCCATGTTTGATTTTGCTGCCCGTGTGCAGAAGAAGGTCGTGAATAGAAGAGTTCTTGAGGCTCTTGTATGTTCCGGTGCATTCGATTCTGTTGGCAATGGCCATCGTGCACAGTTGTTTTCGGTAATCGACACCGCGCTTCATTACGCATCACAGGTTCAGG
>JAPLFN010000038.1:19765-45651 GCA_026390655.1 Candidatus Kapaibacterium sp. | reverse complement strand
TTCCAATACAGGTGGACTTTTTGGCACGGAAGACATTGAGCGTCCCAAAGAGCCTTCTTTGCCAAAATTGGACCAGTGGCCGGAAAGAGAAAGACTTCGTAAGGAACGAGATTACCTGAACTTCTATATCTCCGGGCATCCGCTGCAAGAGTACGCTCTTGCGGTACAATCCTTTAGTACGTTGCTTCTTTCGCGAGTGGATCCGGATAAGAATGGCACTGTCGTTCGACTGTGTGGCTTGTTATCAGACGTGCGAACAAAGCTAGACAAGCGAGAGAATACATTTGCGATCGTCAAAATCGAGCAATACACAGGTACTGTGGAAGGAATTCTCTGGAATGAGAAGTACAAGGTCTACGCAGAGCTTTTGAAGGCAGACACTGTGGTAGTTGCGATCGGAAAGTGCGAGATCAATGGAGACGCTGTTAAGATGGTCATCGACGAGGTCCTGACACTTGAGCAAGCGGAAAAGAAGTTTTCGAAGGGGTATGTTGTCTGCATACGCCCAGACCTCGTCATCGATGAGCAGCTTGTCAAATTGAAGGACCGCTGTAATACTTCGGATGCCGACGATAGTCTTTCATTTGTTGTAATGCACCCAGAAGGTAAGCGACAATACTCTACGATGATGAAGATCAAAACATCCAAGGAAAACACGGCGTTCTTAGTAAGTACGTTTGGCGAATCAAACGTTCTCATTGACACTGAACGTTGAGACCTCACCACTTCTAGGGTACGTATGCCTCAGATTCAATGTGCGCTTGGCATCGTGGTGATTATAGCGATCGCATGGCTGTGGTCATCGGCACGCCGTGAGATCACATGGCGGCCAGTTGTATGGGGCGTTGGCTTGCAGCTTGTTCTTGCGCTGGCCTTAGTGGTATTCCCTCCTGGCGTTGCCTTGTTCAGCTGGTTTGGAAGTGGCGTAACGTGGTTCCTAGGATTTGCGAACCAGGGAGCCGCATTTCTCTTTGGAGATCTTCCTTTGGCTAAAGGTCAGGCGGTAGTTGGCTTTCAATTTGCAATCACGATTACTTCAGTGATTGTCTTTTTTTCCGCATGTATGGCGGTACTCTATCACTACGGCATCATGCAGCGTTTTGTTCGTCTATCCGCCAGGATACTAGAGCGAACGATGAAGACTTCCCCTATTGAGTCCATCAATACCGTTGGAGAAATCTTTCTTGGACAGACAGAGTCTCCCCTTCTCGTTCGACATTATATACCCCACATATCATCGTCTGAACTCTTCGCCATGATGGTAGGGGGCTTCGCAACGATCGCGGGATCTACACTTGGTGTATATGTTGCGCGCGGTATCTCGGCTACGGACCTGATCATAGCGAGCGTTCTTGCCGCACCGGCCGCACTTGCATTGGCCAAGATCGCAGAGCCCATGAAGAAAGATCAAGAGCATGTAGTAGCGACAGATATAGTTACTCTTGATCCAGTGCTCCCTTCAGGAAATCTGTTAGATGCTGTCGCTCATGGTGCCTTTGACGGCGCGAAGCTAGCACTCAACGTCATTGTCGTCCTTATCGCTTTTAAGGCCATCGTAGCCTTTCTTGACGCTTTGTTAGGGATGGGTGCTGGACAAATGGCGGCCATTGGAATACCTGATGTACCGACGTCTATTGCCCAGGTCTTAGGATATCTTTTCCTCCCTTTTGCCTGGCTTACGGGTATACCTGCTAGCGAGTCTCAAGCGTTCGCATCCCTACTCGGCACCAAGATCGCGCTTACGGAATTCATCGCCTATGACAACCTCGCCACGATGATCTCTCAAGGGGCTCTTAGCGATCGCACGGTGAGGCTTGCAACTATCGCCTTATGTGGCTTTGCAAACGTGATGTCTATAGGGATCCAAATAGGGGGCTATGGAATGATGGCCCCTAACAGACGAGCTGAGGTAGCTCGCTTTGGGTTCAAGGCGATGTGTATCGGAGCGTTGGCGAATCTCCTCACCGCCTGTGTAGCCGGACTCTTTATCTAGCCTTACGAGCTCGTTGCATGATGAGTCGAGTTAGTTCCTCTTGGAATCGTGCTTCAAAAGCAATGTAGATCGCGTATTGCTTTGTTGAAAGAAGAGGCTTAAGCTCAGCGTGCCGTCGATTAACTGCATCTTCAAAGGCCTTCATGGCAGCCACAACAGCATCAGTTTTCGATTTGAGCGTAGCATCATCATTTCGAGATTCAGTGGCTTCGCGAAGATCAATCGCGAGTCTGTCCATCTCGCGTTTCGTTGTGAGAACTGAACCCTGAAGTCGATTGTACGAGGCGAAGAATCGCTCTACCTGATCACCTTGAAGGTTTAGCACGTCAAGAAGACGCATCTTTCGAAGGTCCTCAACCTTCTGCATCATCTTCTCACGCGGAGGAGGAGAATCAAAGTCGTCCTCCTGTGCCCAAGCTCCGGCTAGTCCAAGCAGGAGGTAGATGAAAAGTACGGAGATCTTAAAGCCCATCATTTTTACCTCCCAAGAGATCATCGATATCAGAATCTTGAACAGTCCACGTTGAACCGTACCCAACCGATTGCGTGATTGTTTGAATGACCTGGTCCTCTTCGGCGTCAGTCAGAATGTCTGCAACGTCCGTTGTGGAAACGCTCCGAATATGTGGACGCGGTTTCTTCGCCGCAACAAATGACAACCGATCAACTCGATCCATCGTAAGATCTGTTTTCAATGTAGTTACGCTCGAGAGTGCGGATTTTGGCAAAGGTTCCTCGTGCAGAACGATGACAAGGGCGGTAGCTGCGGTAAGGGCCGTTGCTACAAAACCTACGTATACTCCACGGCGTAATCGCGGTGTTTGTTGACGAGCCTCGTTGACAAACACGCTCATGTTCCGCGTAGCAGAATCGGCTTCGTTGGCGAGTCTGTCCGCTGTGTGCCGGAAAGAAGACGCAAGAGCACGAGATTCCTGTTGACTGAACTCTTCATTCAGCAGCGTGCGGAGCTCATCTTGAACCGACGAACTGGGTTTGTTACTTGACATGATCTAGCCACTCCTCGTAGTATTCACTTGTTCTGATCGCGGCAGCGATCTTTTTAACAGCCCAGTGATAGTTGGCCTTCAAAGCCCCTTCACTAGTTCCCGTGATCGCACTGATCTCATCGTACGAAAGCTCGTCATAGTAGCGCATGCAAAAGGTCTCACGCTGCTTTGTTGGAATCGTCTCGAGAACAGTCTTGAAGTATGTCTCGAAATCCGAATTCACAGCCTGAGATGCGGGGGATTGCTGATGCGACGCCACGTCTCGCTCCCCTTCTCCCTCACCGATAGCAAAGAACGACATGAATCGACGCTTTCGACGCATATTCAAACAGACATTCACCGTGATACGGTACAGCCATGTTTGAAGCGTACTCTCTCCCTTAAACTCATTGAGCTTCTGTGTAGCGCGTAAGAAGACCTCTTGCACGGCATCTTGTGAGTCTTCAATATGATTTAAGTGACGGTATGCGATGCTGTAAACGAAACGCTGGTGCCTGCGTACAAACGCCGTTACCGCACGGTCTCGTTGACCCGTCCGGTATTCGTCGAGTATTTCCGCGTCACTCTCCAGTATGATTGCCATGCTGCTCACGAGTTCCTGTCCAAAGATCAAATTAGCGCCACTTGGACTCAAAAGCACACGTGAGGTTTAATCAGAGGTGAGTTGACTACACTCGAGCCTTCATCCAAATCTTACTTCTGAGCACCAGCCAAGCCACTGCGGCAAAGACCATGTACCCGGCAGTAATGCCCACCCATATCCCCGTAGAGCCAAGGCCAGTAGCATGGCTAAGAAAATAGCTCAGTGGGAGCTGTAGTCCGAGGAGACAGCCCGATGTTACTAACATAGAGATCACTGCCGAGCCAGCCCCGGACATCACTCGTACGGTAATCAGCCCAATGGCGAAGAAAACATATCCGAACACGGTGATATGAAGGTATCTCGTAGCCTCATCGATGGTAGCTGGGTTAGATGAATACAACTCAATAAAGGGGCGCCCGAAAAACCATACAATGATGGCAAGACTCACCATGAGAGCAGACATCTGTTTAACGGCGCTTCGATGAAATCCCCAGACACGATCAGGTTTGCCGGCACCAAGGTTCTGGCCTGTCGCTGTTTCAACGGAGATACCGACAGCAAAAACGCTCATGAACACAAACATGTCAACGTTGAGCCCAAGTGTGTATGCCGCGGTAACCTGCACGCCAAAACTACTGACGAAGGTAAAGATCACGGCCCTGTTGACGCTAACGGAAAGCATCTGCAGAGATGCTGGGAATCCCTGTTTTGCAACTCGCGAGAGCAGATCATAGTCGAGCTTGAATTCTGTAAAGTCGAGCTTCATATTGGTTTTACCGCGAAGCAAGGCAGTCAACGCAATGGCTGTGCCGCACATTTGGGACAGTGCCGTAGCAAGACCAGCCCCCTTCATGCCCAACTCAGGAAAAGGTCCTATCCCGAAGATCAGAAATGGAGCAATCACCGCATTGAGAATCACGGTGGTCACGAGCACCTTCATCGGGAAGATCGAGTTTCCCGTTGATCTCACGATGCTAAACATCTGAAAATTCAAGAGATTACAAGTGAATCCTAAGAGTAGCATTCCGAGATACTGTAGACTTAGCTCGGCCACCTCAGGGGACATCCTCATCAGCAATGGAACAGTGGGCAGCAGAAGGTAGACGAGTCCGGAAACTGTCGCCGCCATCACTGCCATCCCAACCAGTGCCTGCGTCGCTGTCCGAGAAGCACCTGTATGATCACCTTCACCAAATCGCCGGGAAACGATTATTCCCGTTCCGACAGCGAAACCACTTACAAGTGTGAAGAGAAAGAACACTACTTGATCACTCGAGCCAATAGCTGCGATTGCCGCATCTCCGAGACGTGAAACATAGAACCGATCTATGAGTGAATACACCATATTCACGACGAAGCTGAAAGCTAAGGGAATGGCAAAAAGCCGTAAGGACTTCCCTATTGGATCATTAATGAGGTCCACGCGCTTTCGAGGGGGAGAACTTGCTGACATAGAAATATGGCGAGATGAACGTTTCGTAATAGTCCACGAATCTACCACTAGCTATTTTGTATTCGTCACATTACTTAGACAAGATGTTAACACTCCTATGCATTGCAGTATTGGTCTATACACTTCGACTTGCCTTCTTTCTTGTTGGCCAGGGTCGGAACATACCCAGTACGGAAAGCAGAGACTCTGTCCCATTTGTAAGTGTGATCGTTCCAGCTCGCAATGAGGAGGATAATCTCGTGCGATGTGTGGAGGCTCTTTGTGCCAGCAACTATCCACAAGGCAGACTCGAAATCATCGTCGTGAATGACCGTAGTGAAGACGGCACAGAAGCGGAGCTTGACGCTCTCAGTCAACGGTTCTCGTTGTTGACGCCCCTTCATCGGCGGGACACACTTGATCACCCTAACCTCAAAGGTAAACCCGGCGCCCTGCAGCATGGTATTGACCATGCAAAGGGAGAAGTCCTAGTCCTCACTGATGCAGACTGCCTCGTGCATCCGGATTGGATAAGGTCAATGTCCAATCCTTTCCAAGATCCTTCAGTAGCCATGGTATGTGGCTTTACTGTCATAAGGATACGACGTTTATTTGATGTGTTACAAGACATCGAATGGATCTACACGCAAACGATGGCCCGTGCAGGAATTCAGAACGGCATTCCTCTGGGATGTTTCGGTAACAACATGGCAATTCGGACTTCTTCGTTCAATGCGTTAGGGGGCTATGAGTCGATTCCGTTCAGTATTACAGAAGATCTTGCTCTTCTGCAGGCAATGACCACTGCGGGCATGGGAATACGCTATCTGTGCTCACCTGAGGTAGCAGTAGAGACATTGCCATGTATAACACTCGGTGAGTATCTAGCACAGAAACATCGTTGGGTGCGCGGAGGAATGGCGCTTGGATTTAAGGCTGCAACGTTCGTGGCAACAAGCGCTGTGTATTGGATAGGGTTGATCGCCAGCATTGCTACGCATCAATGGTACTGGGTTGCCGGATTC
This sequence comes from Candidatus Kapaibacterium sp., assembly GCA_026390655.1. Taxonomy (GTDB): domain Bacteria; phylum Bacteroidota; class Ignavibacteria; order Kapaibacteriales; family Kapaibacteriaceae; genus UBA10438. The sequence continues at coordinate 39,611 of JAPLFN010000038.1, read as the reverse complement.
TTGAGTTTGCGAGTAGCTGGCGACGGGCTTTTGCTAACCACGTCTATTACTCGACTACAACGGTGGCGCGTTCTACCAGCAGTAGCTCCTTCAATCCTCGCCTTGCTACTCTTGGAGCTGCTTTTACCATTTATGACACTTCGCAAACGAATCGTCTGGAAGAATCAAATATTCCGTCAATGACGGGTAGCGCGTTCAACGAGATGTAGTAGCGACGTGTAGCGAATTCCCGTTTGCTGGCTAAGAGCTGCCTCGCACATTACATTGCATGATACACCAACTGTAATTCCATTGGGTATCTCTTTTGCTTCTTCGTGTATTGCGGAGATTGGAAGCTCCGGATGAATGTGCCCCCTATCACCCCCCATACCACAACACCCAGCCGATGGTGGAACAAATGCCAATGGTGAGCATCTGCGTGCAACCGAAATGAATCGATCAGTATTGTTCAGCTTAGCCGCGCCGCAACCCGGGTGAAGAGCTACAGCAGCTATGCCAATGGGTGGTGGGAGTAGATCCATGAGGATTTCCGCAAACTCCGCTTGATCAATGATCCGCACACCATTCTGCTTAGCGAGGGACACGAGGGCTGCCGCACACGATGACGTATCAACGAAGACCGGAATGTCAGCCCCTCGCGTAATCGAAAGCAGACGTTTGACCATGGCTGCTGAAGCCTCATGAGCAGAACCCGAGTAACCCTTCGATGAGAAAGGCTGACCACAGCACAAGTCACTGGACGCAATCGTGCGCAAACGAATCCCGGAGCGATCAACGAGGCTCTTCACAATCTCGTCAAGAGGGATCTCACCATGAGCTGCACCAAACCACTTGCTGGGACATGATTGTACGTATAAGATCTCCGGATCGTCGACGTTGTTTGCACGAGCCACATGTGAAACACCGAACTTTCGTATGATCTTCGTACCAAGCCACAGGGCACCATTCACAACGCGCATGTTTCGCGCGAGGAATGATGCAATCTTATTCGTGAAAGCACTAATGTCTGCTCGGCGTAGATCTTTGATCATTGTTCCGGTGTCGATTCCTACTGGACAAACGGTCGAGCACATGCTGTCCGTCGCACAGGTTGCGATTCCGTCATATCGGAATGAGTTATCGATCTCACGCATTGTCTTTGCGTCATGTGCATGAAGCACACGTTCTCGCTGCAACGCGATACGTTGTCGCGGGGTTAGAGTTAGCCCCTTGCTAGGACACACATGCTCGCAGAAGCCACATTCAATACAGAGTTCTGTTGAAGGCTGTCCTATCCACGGCATTGGTTTGATGTTTTTTACGTGGGCAAGTGGGTCGTCGTTGAGTAATACACCTGGATTGAGTATTCCATGCGGGTCTAGCAGATTCTTGATCCTACGCATGATAGAATGAGCAGAAGAGCCCCATTCCTTCTCAACAAACGGCGACATGTTTCTTCCCGTTCCATGTTCGGCTTTCAGCGAACCGGCATATGTATCAATGACGATCTCAGAGATGCGTTTCATGAATCTTACATACTGATCGACCTTTGCGGGTGACTCAAACGACTGATTGATAACGAAATGAATGTTGCCGTCTTTCGCATGTCCAAAGATGATTGCGTCGCTATATCCGAACTCAACGAACGCTGCACGAACGTCTTTCACGAGTGCAGCCAGGTGCTGAGGCGGCACTGCAATGTCTTCATTGATCATCGTCGACCCACGTGGACGCATTGCACCGATGGAGGGCATAAGCCCCTTCCTCAAACGCCATAGAGCCGACTGCTCCCTGATATCAGTTGTCCACTTGATCGGCTTTACCGTCGAAGGGGGCTCAATGTCATGGAACTCCACGAGTAGGGCCGCTGAATCCGAGGTCGTAACGCGAAGGTGATCTGGAGTAGATGATAGGTCTGCGAATGAACGCAACGACGCGTCGTCCATAAGCTCAACTGCCGCAGCCCCGGCATCACGCCAGAATGGGACCGTTTCACACGCCTCTTCGATCGACTTATAGATAATCATCCCCGTTGTTTTTGCCTGCGCATCCACAACGGTGTTAAGCGTAACATCGTTGATAAAGCCGAGTGTACCTTCACTCCCAATGAGTAGTCTAGCGATAATTCGTGCAGGTTCGTCTTCGTCAAGCAAGGCGTTGAGTGAGTAGCCGATGGTGTTCTTAATGGCATACTTGCGCCGAATAGTTTCGACTAAGTCTATGTCTTTTCGTACATCATCGCGAAGTTGAATGAGTCCGGCATGAATGTCTGGCGCTAGATATTGAAGTGTAGCGTCGGCGTCGATATCTGATGTATCGATCTCAACACCGTTGGCGAGTATGTAAGACATACTGCTCAGAGTGTTATAAGAGTTCTGTGCCGTGCCACAACACATACCACTGGCATTGTTTGCAACGATGCCTCCGATCATTGCGGCGATGATTGAAGCGGGGTCGGGTCCGATCTTACGTCCGAATTGCCGCAAGTGCGCATTCACTCGGGCCCCTGTGATCCCAGGCTGCATTCGTATGCGAGCCCCGTCATCCAGCACGGTTACACGATTCCAATCTCGCGAAAGGTCTACAAGAATGCCATCAGTGACCGCCTGCCCGGATAGGCTTGTGCCCGCTGCACGAAAGGTAACGTGGCGTTTCGTACGTGTACACCAGTCGAGGAGAATCTTGACATCCTCAGAAGAACTGGGCCGTATCACGGCCTCCGGAACCATTCTGTACAGTGATGCGTCGTGAGCAAAGGCCAGACGGTCAATAATGCGTGTTGAGACGCGATCAGAGCCGATCAGGTGCCCAAGTTCATCCATGGTTACACTTGAAAGACGCCGGTCTTTAACTCAGGTAATGACTTCTGATGTGATGCAACGGCAATGCCACGTGAGATCACTGAGCGAGTCTCCGTTGGAGGAATGATACCATCTACCCATAAACGGGAGGCAGCATACACAGGTTTTGTTGTTGCCTCGTAGCGTGACTTCACGTCTTGCTGAAGCACCTGCTGCATTTCAGGGGTTAGTTTTTCGCCTTGTTTTTCCAGGGCGGCGATCTTGATCGTAACAACAGTGTTGGCAGCCTGACTTCCACCCATTACCGCGATCTGAGCTGTAGGCCATGCGTAGATGAGTCGTGGATCAAAGGCTTTCCCACACATGGCATAGTTCCCTGCTCCATAGGAGTTGCCAAGGATGAACGTGAATTTGGGTACCACGCTATTCGCGACAGCGTTAACGAGCTTGGCTCCGTCCTTGATAATGCCACCCTGCTCGGCTCTCGTACCCACCATAAAACCCGTAACGTCCTGTAAAAAGACGAGTGGGATACCTCGTTGATTACAATTCAGAATGAAGCGTGCAGCCTTGTCTGCAGAGTCTGAATAGATCACGCCCCCAACCTGCATCTCTCCCTTACCAGAACGGCTGATTTCGCGATTATTGGCCACAATCCCAACGGCCCAACCATCTATGCGTGCATAGCCGCAGAGGATGGTCTTACCATACCCGGCTTTGTATTCATCAAACTCAGAGCCATCGATGAGACGAGCGATAACCTGACGCGTACTATATGGCTTTGCACGATCTGCCGGCATTATTCCGTAGATCTCTTCAACATCGAACGCGGGTTCCCGAGGCTCAATTCGCGAGAATAGATCTGATCGTCCTTTTGAAGGGGCAAACTTGTCAACAAGTGAACGGATCAGCTCCAATGCTTCGTCGTCACTTTCAACAGAATAGTCAACAACACCACTTACGGTGTTGTGCATGGTTGCACCACCGAGAGGTTCAATCTCCGTTTTTTCGCCTATGGCGGCTTCAACAAGAGCTGGTCCAGCAAGAAAAACGCTTCCTGTTCCATTGACAATGATCGCCTCATCACTCATGATCGGGAGATAAGCTCCTCCGGCAACACAAGGTCCCATGATAGCGGCGATCTGAGGAACACCCATCGCACTTAGCACGGCGTTGTTTCGGAATTGTCGACCGAAATGCTCTTTGTCAGGAAATATCTCATCCTGCATCGGCAGGAATACTCCTGCGGAGTCTACGAGATAGATGATCGGCAACCGGTTTTCGATCGCGATCTCTTGCGCACGCATGTTCTTTTTTGCGGTCATTGGGAACCAGGCTCCAGCTTTGACCGTGGCATCATTCGCTACAATGAAACACTCACGTCCAGAGATGATGCCCACTCCTGTTACAACGCCTGCGGACGGACAGCCCCCTTCGGCCTCATACATTTCGTGCGCAGTAAACAGTCCAACTTCGAGGAATGTGGAGTCTCTATCTATTAGACGCTCGATACGTTCACGTGCAGTAAGTTTACCCTTTGCCTTATGGCGCTCTATGGCCTTCTTGCCACCGCCAAGTCTCACTTGCTGTGCTTTCGCTTCTACTACGCGATAGAGTTGTTTGTTTGAATCAGCATTTGCCTCGTAATTGAGGTCATGCGCGATGGGAGTTCCAATGAGGTTCGCCATCCCAATGATCATTTACCCTGCGGTGTTGCAGGTGCGACTGGCTGAGCTGCAGGTTGCGCTTGTGGAGCCTGGGTTGGTGCAGATGATGGAGTGACCGGGATCTCAACACCTTGCGAAACAGGGGCTCGCTCTGTTCCACTTCCCTCTTGACCAACAAACAACTTGTTGGTGAGGATTGAGACCAAAACAAGGCTACCCAATAAGATCATCGTTGCGTTCTGAAGGATATTCCTTGACTGACGCACGCCCAAGAGGTTTGTCATCTGTCCCCCAAGACCACCCATTCCCGAAATCATATCAGCCTTGCCCGGCTGTACCATTACGAGAAGGATCAAAAGAATTGCGGCAATCATGCCAATGATGCTGAGGAGGATGTCCATAACGACTCTACTATTGATTTTCTGTTAACTACAAATATACCACCAGAGTTCATCATGGGCAACCGAGTCCAAGGCAAAGAGGCCGCTCAAAGTGCATTCCGTGCTCCCCGAACCACACGAGGAAGGTGTCATAACGGTCGCCTGAGCTGGCGAAATATCGATTCATTTCCCGCTTGTCCCCATACCCATAGAGCCACCACAGGTATTCCTTGAGCTGTCCATTATCGAGCAGGGTCTTGTTCCACTCCAGAATATCGTTCTTGTACTTTTTATCGTATCCCGCCTGAAACCATGCTCTTGTGAACCGGTACCGCAAATCCACAAGCATCTCGATGGAAACCCTCGTTCGCACGGAGTCCTTGGGGATGAACGGTTGGGCCGCTAGAGCGATGTTGTATTCAAACGCAACCGGAAACGACATTTGTTGAGCCCCTTTGGGACTTGGCACATCCAATAACTCATCGGAGCAGAAGTTGATAGGATCTACAGTGTCACCAAGTTTCAGCGACCTATTCCATGTTTCAAACAGCAACTTTGAAATATCGCGAGTTCGTGCGGTATTGCGCTCGATATTGAGGAAGGCTTCACCATAGAACACGGTCCATATGAGATCGCGTGTCTCGGTATATGAACGTGCAAGCCAATAATAGTTCGTTGCAAGCTTAGGCTCTACGATGGTACCTTTCCGCCACCATTCATTCGCCTGAGCTCTATTGCCCTCGACATAATACTGCTGACCGATCTCAAAGTGAAGCCTTCCTGAATTCGGATACTGCTTGACGCCCTCGCGATAATACCTGCGAGAATTTGTGGTATCCTGCATAAAGTCATAGCAGTTCCCCATTAGCTGATAGCCGCGGTCGTGCAGACTCGTATCTGCGTGGATCGGCGATAATGTGATCAAGGCCTCTTGGTATCTTTTAGCCATCACAAGACTGACACACTTTTCGTAGATGTACGGAGTGTAGCCGGGCATGAAACTCAAGGCCTTGTCCCAAGCCGCTATAGCGTTGTCAGGCATGTTCGCATCCATAAACTCAATGGCATGGCCTGCCTCAACATCTGCCTTCGAAGCGTCTCGTTGAGCTAATGAGGGTACAACTTGTAGAGCCGATACCACCAATAAGATCATGAGCGATCTTTGTGGAAATACTGAGTTCGTCAGACAGGACATGAGGTAACTCCGATGAAACAACACTACGCTATACTCGCTCTTTTTGCGGTAACTCTGGCATTAAGTGGATGCCTGACAGCTGAACGCAAGAGCTACAAGATCAGCATGACGGGAAAACAGTCCGGCACGTGTACGATCACTTTCCACAATATAGTTTCTCCCAAGGAAGAAGGGAGAGATATTTCCTTTAAGGATTTTGCGGAACTCGTTACCGATTATGTTGAAGGAGAGAAGATTGAGAATGAACTTGCGGGATGCCGCAACGTAAAGAAGCGGCTGTACGAAAAGGATGGTAAACTCAACGGTGAGATCGTTTTCGACTTTGATTCTTTATCAACTCTGAAAATGTTCAAATACGACGAGAATAGCCCAGTAATGATGTATTTCGGGACATCACAAGAGACGTTCATTGAGAGCAACGGCACCTATGGAGGAGATAATATGCCGGTTGCATTTTGGCCACCACAAACAACGTCAATGACGTTGAGTACAAAAATCTCCGACCCGAATCCCGATGCTGTTAGTCTTACGGCGCAATATCGAAAGTGGAAAAAGTGATTATACGTCTCGTTGTGTTTCTTCTCGTCGCCACAAGTGCCTGGACTCAGCCATTGCCGAAGAGCCTTCTGTGGAAGATCACGTCCGCGAACGGATCTGTGAGCCACATATTCGGAACGATTCACATTCAGGACTCCGCTGTGTTTCGCCAGCGAGATACAGTGCTTCAATTGATTCGCCAGTGCAAGGCGTATGCATCTGAAATGCATCTTGACTCCGTTGCAACAATGATGCAACCGTCGATGCTTTTCCTCAAGAGTTCCACGCTGTACGACGTTCTGGATACGGGACAAGTTCGAAGGATCTGCGCTGTGTTGAACGAACGGGTGCCTGGCATGGGAGCGCTGTGTTCTCGCATGAAACCCGGGGCGATCGGCATGCTCATCTCGTTTGGATCGATGGAAAGAACGGCTGATGTTGCTATGGACTTGTTTCTGTGGAGTCTCGCAAAAAAGTCACGCGCAACTCTCATTGGACTGGAATCTCTCCAGGAACAATTGGCGATAATAGATGATATGACAGCAGATATGCTCGTTGAGCATATCGATCAACTGCCGCGAGAAGACTCTCTTGCACTCATCCTCCCAAAGCTCTACGCCGATGAGGATCTCACCGGCTTGGCCTCTCTAACGGAGGACACTACCGAGGCATACAGTGGCATGATCGAGAGGATCAACGACGATCGGAATGTCCTGATGGTAGATCGAATGCAGCCGTTGTTACGAAACGGCGGTGCCTTCATAGCGATCGGTGCACTCCATCTCACGGGATCGAAGAGCATTCTTCAATTGCTCAAACAACGAGGGTATCGGATTGAGGCCGTTACTGGTGGTAGACGCTCACAATGGCTTGAGGGTCAGTAACGGCGCACCTAGGATACGTATGGACATGCAACCAATGCACCGTTAGACTTTACGAGTAGCTCGGGTACCTCTCCGGCACATTCGGGGCGAGCTATTGGGCATCGAGTGCGAAATCCGCAACCGCTCGGCTTATTGAGTGGAGTTGGAATATCACCTTGCAAGACAACTCGATCCTTATTCTTTCGAGTTGGATCCGGCTCTGGAATAGCTGAGATCAACGCCTTTGAATACGGATGGACAGGATCGAAATACACTTGATCGGCAGTACCGATCTCCGCAACGTTTCCGAGGTACATCACCGCAATGCGTTTCGAGATATGATAGACCACGGAAAGATCATGGGCAATGAAGAGATAAGACATGCCGAACTCTTTCTGCAGATCCTCCATGAGATTTATCACCTGAGCCTGCACAGATACATCTAGTGCTGATACTGGTTCATCGCAAATGATGAGATCTGGATTTGTGGCTAATGCACGAGCAATGCCGATACGTTGGCGCTGTCCACCGGAAAACTCGTGCGGGTACCTGCCGGCATACTCTGGCTGAAGACCTACACGCTCCAACAACCAAGTAACCTTATCATCAATTGCCTTTTTCGACATTTCCGGATTGTGGATCTCAAGGGGCTCAGCAATGATCTGCTTCACAGATAACCGAGCATTCAAGGAGGAATATGGATCCTGAAAGATCATTTGGATCTTGGACCTGAACGGGTTCATGTTGTGTTTGGACAGATGAAGCAGATCCGTCCGCGTCCCATCTTTGTCAACAAAAACAACCTCACCGTCGAGTTCAACGCCTGGAGCAACATGCCTCAGGATGTTAATGAGAGCCCTGCCAACGGTGGTCTTTCCGCAGCCTGACTCACCGACGAGACCCAGCGTCTCACCACGTTCAATGGTAAAGGAGACTCCGTCTACAGCTTTTACGTCACCAACTTTTCGTTGGAGGATTCCACCATGTACCGGGAATCTGACGCGAAGGTTCTTGTTCTTGACCTCTAAGAGTGGACTGCTCATTGGTGCACTCCCTTCGGATCAACAAGGTGACAGCGAACGAAATGATCCGGTGATATCTCTCGCAATGGTGGCTCCTCGTTATCACACTTATCAATCTTTACGGCGCAGCGTGTGCAGAATTTACAGCCGGCAGGAAGACTCATAATACTTGGAACATTTCCAGGGATCGCCTTGAGTCTCTCATGCCCCTTCCTTTCCTTACTCGGTCGTGGAATAGAGGCCATGAGGCCTTCAGTATACGGATGTAAAGGACTAGCAAATAACTCTTCGGCCGACGCAATCTCTTGAATCTTACCACCATACATAACGATCACTCGTTGACACATCTCTGCAACAACGGCCAGGTCATGAGTAATAAGTACGATTGCTGCATCTTGACGTCGTTGTTTCAGTTCCATCATCAAATCTAGAATCTGCGCCTGGATCGTTACGTCGAGGGCGGTTGTTGGCTCATCAGCAATCAAGACTGATGGGTTACATGCTAGGGCTATTGCGATCATTACACGTTGCCGCATGCCCCCTGAGAACTGATGAGGATAATCGTTAATGCGCTTGTCTGGGTCTGGTATCCCAACAGCACGAAGCATGTCGATCGCCTTTTCCGTTGCCTCTTTCTCGTTGATCTTCAAGTGTGCCTGTAGCACTTCCGAAATCTGCATACCGATGCGAAATACCGGATTAAGTGACGTCATCGGCTCTTGGAAGATCATGGCGATCTCCCGACCTCGAATCTGATACATGTCCTCGTATGAGAGCTGAACGATGTCCTTCCCCTTGAAAAGGATCTCACCGCCCATGATTCTGCCAGGAGGGTCAGGTATCAGCTTCATGAGTGACAAGGCCGTTACTGATTTTCCGGAGCCCGACTCACCCACGATACCAAGAACTTCACCTTTATAGATATCGAACGAGATACCGTCAACGGCCTTAGCCCACGTTCCTTCAATATTGAAGTACGTCTTTAGATCCTTGACTTCTACGAGTTTTTCTTTTGTCACAACGTATACCAATTGATGCGTGAGGAGGGGGCAGTTCTATCGTAGCCGCGAGAAGACTTTAGGATCGAATGCCTCGCGAATACCTTCACCGATGAAAACCACAAGTGTTAGCGTTATGAACATCGCACCAAACGGAACGGCAACCAACCAATAGCGAGTTATGTTAGAAAGTCCTACACCGATCATCTGACCCCAAGAAGGAGTTGGAGGCGGCATTCCGAATCCAAGGAAGTCAAGAGACACGAGAGCGCTGATCCCTCCGACAAGAGCGAAGGGAAAGAACGTGATGATGGGGACGAGGGTGTTCGGAAGAATATGCTTCACGATGATCGATCGTGTTGGAACGCCTATAGATACGGCAGCAGCAACGTAATCTCTCGATCGCTCGCGATAGAACTGCGCGCGCATTTGCGTGGCTATTCCTAACCACGAAAAGATCACAAGCAAGAATACGAGCAATGAGAACGTCGGCTCTACGAAGGACACGATGATGATGATGAGGAACAAAAACGGCAATGCAGTCCATATCTCCATCACCCGTTGCATTGTAAGATCAACGTATCCGCCGAAGTATCCCATCATTGCGCCAATTGGTACACCGATGAGATACTCAAGAATCGCAATGAGAAGCGCAAAAGACATCGACACTTGAAACCCATATGCCATACGGGAGAGCACATCTCTTCCAACGTCATCAGTTCCAAAAGGTCTTGGAAGTCCGTATCCATCGGCTTCGAAAGGTCCCACGAACTTCTCATTCCCACCCACCGTCACATCCTCGTTTGGTCCAAATGGATACATAGGCATGATGACGTAATTCTCACTGCCGGCTGCATCCCACTTAGCCTGAAGGACTCGATAGTTTGCCTCTGCTTGAACCCCTACCTCGCCATACTTCTCTGCAGGGTCAAAGCTTGACGGCGCCAAGCTCCCCACTAATGGCAGTGAGGCGAAAAAGTCGCGTGTGGCTGGAGACGACCACTCACCGTTGTAGCTGACAATCAGCGCCTTGTTGTTTACCATCAATGGCAAAAAGAAGGAAAGTGCGTAGGCACCTAAGAGAAGAAGCATCGAGTAATACCCTCGACGGATCCCTTTGAATTTCTTCCAACGACGTTGATTGATCGACTGAGATGTCTTTACTGGAGATGCTTTAGTCATAGTTTCATGAGAATCGGATTCGTGGGTCAACTAGCGCTAGCATGAAATCAGAGATGATCGAGCCCACAAGAGTTATGATGATGGAGATCACGGCAAAAGCAAAGAACACGCTTTGATCTCGAGATCCAATCGCCTCGAATGAAAGTCTTCCAATACCGTCGATGTTGAATGCGTATTCAACCAAGTAATTCCCCGCTAGGAAAATGCCAATGATGCCGCCGATGGACGCAACCAACGGGATAACAGAGTTCCTCATGGCATGCATCCAAACAACTCGGTTCTCGCGTAGCCCCTTAGCGTAAGCAGTTCTGACGAAGTCCTGACCAAGAGTGTCGAGCAACGAATTCTTCATCAAAAGTGTTATCGATGCAAAGCCCCCTAGTGTATAGGCTATTGTAGGCAGGACGAAATACCAAGCACGGTCGCCGATCTTCTCCCAGGCAGTGATTGCTTCATAGTCTGTCGATTGAAAACCGCCCGTAGGGAACCATGCCAATGCTGATCCACCTCCGAGCAATACGAGCAGCACGGCACCCAGTGCCCAACCCGGAATCGAGAAAGCAATAAACACCATGCTCGAAGAGATCACATCGAATCGACTTCCATGACGCAGTGCCTTTTGCGTTCCAAGGTAGAAGCAGACTACATACGTAATGACAAAGCTGATCAAGCCAAATTGCATTGAGACAGGGAGTCGTTCAGCTATTAGTTCCGTCACCGGCTTCCTATAACGTTCTGATCTCCCAAAATCAAGCGTGAAGATACCAGAGACACCACGCTGGTACACCCACACGCTGTTTTCCTTTTTTGACGGGTCAACGTACCAACCAGAAAGCGGGCCATTATCATTCTCTGCTTCGTGAACGGAGAATTGACCATTCACATCTTTTTTCACGATGATGCGATGATTTTGCCCAACGTTTTGAGGAGTATCGATCAAGGCCAGATAATCATTGACGGGACGTGGAAACATGCCAAGCCACATCAGATAACGTTTCCAAATGGGTTCATTGACCTGATGATAGCGCTGTAGTGCTTCAAGCTGGCTTGGGGGAATCGACATCATCTCCGTGCCAAGAGCCGATCCACCACCCTCAGAGCCTTGACCTTTTCGAAGCGCATTGAGCTGTTGTTCGTATGGTCCACCGGGTGCGAATTGAACAATGAAGAAGACCACAACCGTCGCTCCAAAGAACGTTGGTATGGCTAGCAACAGTCGTCGAATGATGTATTGGATCATTGTGCTGGTTATTTGGTCTCGTGAAAATCGCGCCAGAACGTGAACTCAATAATGTTCTTGTTGCCACCAAGATCTTTCTTTGATTTCTTGGCCTCAGCGAGAGCACTTGCTTTGTCGGCATCAAACCACCATGATAACCCAGCAGCTCCATAGACATAGCTTAACTGTATGTACTTGCTGATACCATAGTCAGGCATTCCGAACTTATCCCAAACTGCCAACCGGATTCCCTTAGGGTTCCACCAGTGACTCTTCATGTAATAACCGTGCTCAATTTCATCGATCTCGTTGATGATCTTGATCTGGCTTGCAACATCGAACGTAGAATCATAGATAGGAAGAAGCTGATCGACGCGGGCATTCTTGAAACCCTGAATGTTGTTGTTGTCATTCTTATCTGCTAGAGAGCTCTGAAGAGATGTCTCTGGATTAGGCGTCACCAATCCTGAATAGCCGTAGGCAAAGATCTGAAAGTTACGTTCGTCGATGTTCTTGATGATTGAATTCCAATCCATCAACTTTAGCCGAAGATCCACGCCAATATTCTTCAACTCTTGTTGATACGGGGTCATCCATCGTTCGCTGTCCTTGGAAATGGCCATTTCAATAACGAACGGCTTTCCATTCTTAACGAGAATGCCTTCACTATTGCGAGAAGTCCATCCAGCCTCTGAAAGAAGTTTTGCAGCAGCAGCAGGATCATACACTGTCTTTGGATTTGTCGTACTTGCGTAAGGCGTATTCGGATAGTCCGTGTCATACGTTTCGTACTCATTGTAAAGGAGCTTTTCAACGATCGTCTCACGAGGATAGATCATGATGAAAGCCTTGCGAACGCGTATGTCGTCAAATGGAGGACGACGCATATTGAACGTCACACCGTTGGTACCCATTGGACCGTTGTTGAAGAATCGGTAGCGACGAACCCATCCATTCTTGATAGCCTCGTAGTCTGTGTCTTTGATCCACTTCTCTGTTGTTGCCATACTAAACCGGAACAGATCGATCTCACCACCCTTGAACTTTTCGTACAACAGATTTGGATTGTCTTTTACGACGAGATAGCTCACATAGTCAAAGTTCGCACCGTACTTAGAGGTCGCGTAATTAGCCGCCCAATAATCAGGACGACGAGTGAGGCGCCACGAATTACCAGCCTTGATCTCCTTCTCAACAAGAAAGTAGGGCCCAGTACCTGCAGGCATGTTGAAGTTATACTTCTCAAGGAACTCCTTACCTGTAATGTTTCCGATCTCATGATCTGGATAGATGATTAACGAGTTACCAAAGTACAGGAGGTTGCGGAAGTTCACTGTCTTACACTGAACCTGCACGATGTATTTGCTCAGCGCTACAGGTTGGTCGAATTTTTCATAAACAAGATTCGCCGACGGCTCAAGAATCCCTGGGTCAACCATAAGTTTCCAGCTGGAAACAACATCTTGAGCCACCACTGGTTTGCCATCAGACCAGCGAGCATTTGGATCTATGCGGAAAGTGAACGTCTTTTTGTCTGCGCTGATTTTCCAATGTGATGCTAGACTAGGAATGTACTCACGTGTGATCGGGTGTTGGCTAAGTAGGGTTTCGTAGACGTACCCCTTGATCTCCGTATTGACAGTCATTGAAGATCCCTGTCCTTCGGGACGGAAGGTAGTGGGAAAGGTCATCTCTCCAATCGTTATCTCTCCGCCTTTCACAGCCCGTGAGTCACCGAAATACTTCTCTTCTTCCGGCTTAACAACGTAGGTCTGATAACCGAGAGCTTCTGCTACCTTCTCAAAGCCTGTACCACCCAAGGTATCCGCAACACTTGGATCTGCTCCAGGAGAAGTCTCGTACTTCTTCCATACGTTTTTAATATTCGAGGAGGCGTTTGATTGGGACCTGCGTCCGCAACCTGCAGTAAACAAGAGAGTTACAATGGACAGCACGACGATGCTACTTGCGACCCACTTGGTCTGAATGCTCGGGAACATGAAAATCCTTACAGCGAATGTTGCTATGTGGTACCAAGAGGCAAATATACACGGAACCCGTAGCCTCAGGCAACATTTGCGCTCTGGGCCATAATGACCGATCTTGCAGCCCCCTACCCACATTACAAACCCCGTCGGACCAAATGCGTACTATACTGCCAAACGAGCTATCCCATAGAGACCGACATCAATTGTTGCTTAGTGGCGTCTCACCTCGACCAATAGCCTTTGTAACATCGGTAGATCTTGAAGGAAATGTTAATCTCAGCCCCTTTTCGTTCTATAACGCCTATGCGTCCAACCCGCCCATTGTTGCAATAGGACCAGCTATAGCGGCAAAATCAGGTCGGGCGAAACATACGTGGTTGAACATTCTGGCCACTGGCGAATGCACGATCAGTGCCGTATCGTATTCAATGGTGCATTCGATGAATCTCACCGCCGCTGAGTATCCTCATGAGGTCGATGAATATGGCAAGGCGGGATTTACGAAGAGACCATCTGTTCAGGTTATTCCACCAAGTGTTGCCGAATCTCCCTACAGTCTCGAATGCCGTCTTATGGAGAATATCGAACTGCGTCGCGATATAGGGGGCAACGGCAATCTCATGTTACTAGAGGTTGTGGCTTTTCATGTCGCTGACAGTGTCATGATTGACGGACGAGTAGACCCACGTGGTCTTGACCTAGTAGGACGAATGGGTCACGCATACTACACCCGAACCCAGGACTTGTTTGAGGCAGTTCAACCTCCTCATCTCCCAATTGGGATTGATGGACTTCCTGATCTCATTCGGACGAGCACTGTACTAACGGGAAATGAACTGGCACAGTTAGCCTATGTGCCGGGTTTGCCGATGCATGATGGATCGTTTCCTCAATTCGACCAAAGCTTTCGTGCCGATTCATTAGATATCGAACTTTCATGCGGTCGACCGGAAGGGGCCTTATATGTCTGGCTACAGAATGGCGACAGAGAAGACAAAACAACTCTACACCGAATTGCTCAGATGTTTATCGGACAAAACAAGATCGATGAGGCGTGGCAGACACTTCTGCTAGAGTGACGCATTCGGCTCCACAACACATAACAGAATTCCCTTTTCAAACGCAATTCCCTCTTTTGCCGTGAGTTCACGAACAACACCGGCAACGGGGGTCTTGATGGCGTTCTCCATCTTCATTGCTTCAAGCGTAAACAGAGTGTCGCCCTTCTTTACGTGTGCGCCCTCGCCGGTCAGCACGGCCTTCAACAAGCCAGGCATAGGTGCAGCAATTCGGGTTACGCGTTGTCTCTGTGATGGTGAAGCATTGAGGATGTCAAGAAGATCATGATGTCGATCAATGAGAATTGACGTTGAGTACGAATACCCGCGAACGGTGATTGTCACCCCACTCATACCGTCACTCTGAACGTGTACGGGAGTAGTCTCTGACCCATTGACCCAGTTCCATACGTCGGGTACATCTGTTCGCTCTAACACGCATTTAGATCCACCGGAGATACCAATTCCATCGGCGAGGACTTCAACGCGACGATCACGACCGTCAATCTCTGTTCTTACAACAAACGTCTTCATATGATCCTTTGAGTGGACAAAGATACGGAGCACAATGTGGTCATCGTGGATCGCACTCTAGAAGAAAGAGTCTACCCGAAACAAAGCCTAGCCCCTTGAACGTCTTTGACCTCCTGTCATAAATGACAGGTCCCATTGTGTCGCACATTTTGCCGAGGCGAAGTACATTCGGTTCTAGCTTCACATAGGCTATTGTCGTCGCACTTGCCCATGCTACTGCGCTACCATCTGAATTCACACTCAAAGGCGTGTCTAGGTTGATGGCACTTCTAATCCACTGTCTCTTGCCATTCACAGTTACGAAGTATCGATCCTCCAAGCCAGCAAAGGCCATGAATTCTCCTGTGTGCGAGAAGACGAATGGGCCAGATTGAAGTCCTGCAGGAAACTCCGCACCGCCAAAGATCACTGATGTATTGCCATTTCGAGTGACACGAGCAGCCGATAGAGCATCGAATGGTGAAATGATAAGCCCTGCTGCTGCCTGCAGAGGCATACTCGTCCAAGGGGCGTTCATTTCCGTGGTGTAGACGTAGATCCTAACCCCACCAGTTCCATCACTGGCGGTCCATGAACACACAGTGGCAGAAGGATTGATGCGAAGTTCCGTCAGAGATGCCAAGGACGAAGCGATCTCATCCTGTCCGTGATAAACAGACCAAGCCATACCGAATCGAACGGCGAAAAGAGGGAGCCCATCAGCCCATACTCCTCCAAGCGTAATATCATCGGCAGTGACTTGCTCCTTTCCACTCACAAAAAGGACCGCAACATTACCTCTTCTCTCAACCCATGCAACAACGAGCCCCTGGGGATCCAGACTAACCATTCGAGGCTCATTCACACAGCGGTAGGATCGGTCATATGTTGAGAGTCTTCGGTCATTCCCGTTGGACTGTAGCCACCAGGGAGTTGCCGACATACTTGGGAAATACGTTTCCTGCAATACATCTCCGTTCAGAGATATTGTGTCATCTTCGGTGAGTACACTCCACTGCCCTAACATTCTTACACCGGCCACAAACATCGAGCCGTCGAATGATATCTTGGGCGGTAGAACAACCTCATACGGACCATACGGCACACCGTCAATCGTGAGACCAACAAGATTCTCAAAAGGATGTGAAAGAGCCCACCACCTCCCTGAACTATCTAGACCAACATTGAATACACGCTGAGTTGCATCAAGCAAAACCCTATCCTTACAGTCCTGGGAGTTCACAGGTGCAAGGAGACAGCCGAATGCAAGGAAGAAGGTGATCCATCGCACGAGAATGCTCTATATCGTTGGTAAATACCAGCGCTCTTGGGTTGCGACGCACGTTAGAGCCACATCGTGTGATTCTGGAGTCATATCCAAGACTCTCTGGATCTCATAGGCTAATCCAACGGACGGCGCTTTGGTGCTCGCAAGAAACCGATCATAATATCCCTTTCCGTAACCTATACGATGACACTGTCGGTCAAATGCAACAAGTGGTGCAATAACTACAGACTCGTTGTCGAAAAATGAATGATCGGAAATGACACAAGAGTCTTCATTGATGATCGGTTCAGGAATCCCAAAGGAACCGTCGCGCCATAATGAATGCCATGTTACCTTGCAATGAATCATCTCCGATTTACCCGGAGGCACCACCGGGACATAGACATTCTTTCCAATACCCCAGGCATATTCGATAAAGTGCATTGTTTCCACTTCGTCTCGAACTGCTCTATACACATGAACATTCTGAGCGATCTGGAATGCACGCAATTTATGAGCCCGTTCAAATATGAGCTGATCCCAAAGATCACGATCTTCATCGAGAATGGATGCCCTCTGCTCAAGAACCAATCTACGTGTCTCGTTCTTCGTCATTTCTTCCTCATTGAGGCTAAAACATCAGGCAATACGATCGCCGTCATCAACACAGCACCACCAAATAGTTGTCGAGTTGTAAACTGTTCATTGATCACAAGCCAGGCTATAGCAGAAGCAGCAAGGGGCTCAATAGCATAGATCACGCCGGCTCTTACGGGATGCGTGTATTGTTGGTACCTAGTTTGCACGAATGTAGGTATCACGGAAGCGAATATTCCACAATACAAAAGACCAAGTACCAGGTCCGAATCAAGAGTGAATAACAACGATGCCCCTCCCATTGAACTATATCCAACCCCTACACCCGCGATGACCATGGTGGCAACGAACTGAAGAACCACTAACGCATTCTGACGATGAACATCTTCACGCATCGAAGTGGTCCACACGTCAATGTATGTTAGATAAACCGCCCAGCAAATGGCACTCATTAGTGTCAGAACGTCGCCTAGGTTGATTCCGAGAGTATCCGGCGACGTAAAGAGATACAGTCCAACGAGAACCAGGATGATCGAGAACCCGTGATTTGCCTGAATCCGAGAACCACTGACAACACGATTGACAATGGGCACAAAGACAACCATCGTACCTGTGATGAACGCGGAGGCGGAGGCGCTGGTCAATGTAAGCCCGATGGTCTGCAGCAGGAAGCCAACACCGTAGAGCGTTCCTAGCATTAGCCCCTTGCTCATCGTATCTCTATCGAAAGAGCGCACGGACTTTGGCCAGAGAGCAAGCGCAACCACTGTTGCTATTGCAAAACGAAGCAAAACGAACACGCTGGGGTTCACATCCACCACCGCAGTCTTTACAATCGCAAACGTCCCTGCCCACAAGATCGTTATGACAAAGAGAAGGAACTCTGCATTGTGACGTTTCATCTGGTAGACGTTTCGGCCATGAGCTGATAGTAGCGAGCTACGGCGCGCATTCCTATGTGAAAGTTGTTAAGATCGAAATGTTCATCTGGAGAATGGGCATTCTCATTGTTGAGTCCAAAACCCATGAGTACAGTTGGCGCCTTTAGAACGGTGTCAAAGAGAAGGACGACAGGAATCGAACCACCTTCCCTCGTAAAGCGACACTTTGTGCCGAAAGTCTCCTCCAGGGCTTTGACCGCAGCAAAGATCGCTGACGTGTCGCGCGGAACAAGAACGGGATCAGCGCCATGGAGGTCCTGCACACTTACTTTCACACCTGGAGGTGCGATGCGAAGTATGTAGTCCATAGCCTTCTTTGCAATCTCTTCATGTGTCTGATACGGAACCAACCGCATGCTCACCTTTGCCATCGCACGGGCAGGAAGTACGGTCTTGGCACCCTCTCCAGTAAATCCACCGAGAAAGCCATTCACGTCAAGAGTAGGCCTAGCCCAGAGCCGTTCAGCGGTTGTATAGCCTTCTTCTCCGACGAGTGTAACAACACCAACATCTAACAATAGACGATTATCATCATAGCCGAGATCCGCAAGCGAGTCATGTTCCTCGGGTGATACATCTAGTACAGAGTCGTAAAAACCGGGAATAAGAATACGGCCATCCATGTCTTTGAGTTTGGCGATGATACAGGCCAGTGCATTTAGAGGATTATTGACCGTTCCGCCATACGATCCGGAGTGAAGGTCTCGATTCGGCCCTTGAACTTCAATCTGCAAGTAGGCAAGTCCGCGTAAACCATAGACGATTGAAGGCATGCCCGGTGCAAACATCGGAGTGTCGGAAACCAGAACAGCGTCGCAAGCGAGCATTTCCGTACGCTCTCGTACGAAAGGACCAAGATTCGGGCTACCGATCTCCTCTTCTCCTTCAATAAGCAGTTTCATGTTGATCGGAAGTCTTCCCTCAACTGCAAGTAGAGCCTCTATAGCCTTTACATGCAGAAACACTTGCCCCTTGTCATCTGTGGCTCCGCGGGCAAACACCTTGCCCTCTTTCACGACTGGGTCAAATGGCGGATTCGTCCAAAGATCGATCGGATCCACAGGTTGTACATCGTAGTGTCCGTAGAACAACACCGTTGGCACATTCGGGCCGGCATTAAGGCACTCGGCATAGACGATGGGATGTCCGTCTGTAGGAATGACCTCCACCAGAGGCATGCCGATCGATCGTAGATGATCCGCAAGCCACGATGCACAACGAGAAACATCCTGAGCATTTGCTGGATCCGTGCTTATACTTGGAATGCGGAGAAACTCCAAAAGCTGGGATTCTGCCCGAGCTCGGTTCTTTTCTAGAAACTGAGTAACGTTCATATGTGCAGGGGGCCTCATAGTTTAGGTATGGAGACGAAAATACCAAAGGCTTGCTGTTGAGTCTATGAAAGACGATGTTTGCTTAGTATAAACGCAATCTACGGGGCATGAATGAACGATATCGTGATCTTCGGAGTTGGTCTTCCTGACATTCTCCTGAATCTTTCCTATCTCTTGCTTGTCTCCGGGTCATTGGTCAGGACCATTCTCCCGTTGCGTTTAATGATAATCGTCAGCACTATAGCAGGATTTATCTCCGGATATATTCTGGGGTATGGTTCGATGGTAGCCTGGGAAGCCGGATT
>JAPLFN010000038.1:0-19711 GCA_026390655.1 Candidatus Kapaibacterium sp. | reverse complement strand
TGCCTCGTAAACGTTGTTCAAGTTGTGATACTGTTACGGGAACGTCGTTCCGTTCGCCTTTCCCATGAAGAGACGGAGCTTCATAAACGTAAGTTTTCGGCTCTTAACACTGTTGATTATTACAGACTTATTCGACGCGGAACATGGGTTACGGCACCCTTAGGTGACAACCTAACCACCCAAGGTTCGCCGGTAGTTCGCATCTTGATTATCAGCGATGGGGCTGCGCAGGTTGAGATCGATGGGACAACCGTAGCTTATTGTCGTAATGGTGACTTCGTTGGGGAAATGGCCTTTGTATCAGGCAACCCTGCGAGTGCAACCGTGACAACGGTCAAGGAAACTCGCTATCTCATGTGGAGATTTGAGGATCTTCGTGATTTACTCGAAAAACATCCAGATATTAAGAGTGCCTTGCAAACGGTGTTCAGTAAGAATTTGATTGAAAAGCTCGGACGAGACATCAAGGATCCAACTCCAGAATCTGTCGGTACTTAGCGAATTGTTGCGTAAATTTCCCTAATGGTCAAATCCGGAAGCCCCATGGTAGAATTGCCAGTCTCTCTGCCTCTAGCCTTACAGAACGATGGAAATCTCGAGATTGTGTTCTTGGGTACGGGGACTGCGTTTGCACGCAGGCTCTTTCAAACGAACTTTTTGATCATTAAGGGTGACGTGCACGTATTGGTTGATTTCGGAATGACCGGACCACAGGCACTGCAGGCTGTGGGACTTGGTGCACAAGACATCTGTACGATCCTCCCGACTCATTCTCACGCCGATCACATTGGAGGTCTTGAGTACCTATCGCTTCTCAATCGGTACATGGCTGTCCCTGCTGGTGCACCGAAATTGAAGATGATCATCACAGACGACTATCGCCCTGTGCTGTGGGATATGTCATTGCGAGGCGGACTCGAATACAACGAGGAGAATGCTGAAGGAAAGAGTCTTTCGTTTGATGATCTCTATGACTCCTATGCACCGGCCTACGTATCGAACAATCCTCGCAAGGTTTTCTCGATAGACTATCATGGAATAAAACTGGAATTGTTCGGCACGAACCACATTCCGGGTGAGGCAGGTACCCCTAACGATGCGTTTATCACCTACGGCTTACTCATCGACGACAGGGTGTTCTATAGCGGTGATACCAAGTTTGATCGTGAGCTGATTGACATGTACGCTGATCGAAGTGAAGTGATGTTTCACGATGCCAGCCTTACGCCTAACCAAGTACATGCTTGGATAGAAACCCTGCGCAGTCTACCAGAGGATGTGCGGAAGAAGATGTATTTGGTGCACACCCAAGATAATGTTACTGACGAGGATACTGCTTTGTTTGCCGGGCTCACAAAGCAAGGTATACGGTACATCTTCCCGTCCGTCTGACTAGCCTTTGTCTGTTGACTTCATAGCATCCTCGTATGCACGCTCGTACATGGGTACAATTAGCGAGATGTCGAACTTCTCTACTGCGCGTTTCCTGGCATTGGCTCGAAATATCGCAAGCTTCTTCGGGTTCGACAGAAGATCAACACAATAGCGTGCCATTCGCCCAATGTCGCCTAACTCCGCCACAAAGCCAGTTTCGTCGTGCTTCACAACCTCTTGTATACCGCCAATGCTGGTTGCCACTACCGGCACAGAACAACTTATGGCCTCTAGCGCCGATAGACCGAAACTCTCTTGTTGAGAAGGCAAAAGAAAGATATCGGCAACGGAGAGAATTTCAGGAAGCGCGGACTGTTTACCGAGGAATGTAACATACTCCTCAACATTCAACTCTCGACATAAGCGTTCTGCATCGCTTCGTTCAGGCCCGTCGCCTACAAAGACTAGTCTGGCAGGAACAGATTTCCGCACTTCCGAAAGAACCCGGATACAATCCTAATCACTGCGTTTGTAAACGTTCGTGTCAACAAAGTTTGGAATCACGGTGATCGGCAGATCTTCGCCAAAGCTTTGCCGAGTCTTTTCTTGCAGATAGCTCGAAACCGCTGTGACAACATCACTCTTCTCCAGTGAGAATTTCACCAAGGGATGAAATGTTGGCTCAAGTCCAACAAGGGTGATATCTGTGCCGTGTAGCGTGGTAACCACCTTGAATGGTGTTATGTTCTTGGCAATCTCCTTTGCGAGATACGCGCTGATTGCGTGAGGAATGGCATAATGCACATGCACCACATCTAGCTGTTCGTATATTGCACACTCAAGGATCTTTCCTGACAGTGCAAGGGTATACTGATTGAACTCTAGAAGCGGATATGAGGGAGTTTCGACTTCATGATAGAAGATGTTGTCCTGAAACCTGTCGAGTCGCATTGGTTGTGCGTACGTGATGAAATGCACACTATGACCACGTCTTGCAAGCTCCTGCCCTAGCTCCGTTGCTAACACTCCACTGCCACCATACGTTGGGTAACAGACCATTCCGATTCTCATTTTAGTTCCTTTGGATTCTATGAACCGCAAGAGCTTGCCTGCAGTATGACTTTCCCAGCTTACAATTCAATTCTTCGTGAAGCGGCAGGCGAAGTTACCATCAAACGATCGGTCTTTTTCGCTTACGTGGCTCCGTGCAAGACGAAAGACGAAGCAATTGCGTTTTTGGAGAATATTCGTGTGCAACACTGGGATGCTGTGCATCATTGCTTTGCATGGCGGATTGGACCTCACGGGATGGAATACCGCATGTCGGATGATGGTGAACCATCAGGTACGGCTGGTAAGCCCCTTCTATTCGCCTTACAACGCGCTAATCTCAGTGATGTGATCATTGTAGTGGCACGGTACTTCGGGGGTGTTAAACTGGGTGTAGGCCCTCTCTCCCGTGCCTATTCTGAGGCTGCTAACATTGCCATTCGAGGAATCGAACTTTTGATCGTGAGACCGATGTCATACATAACCGTACACTGTACGTACGATGATGTGTCTACCATCACAAGGACTCTTGAAGAGGCCGGAGCCACCTTCACCCCTAACTATGGCGATGCGATTGCCTTTGATGTATGTGTCCCTGAGGAAAACCTCGAACAATTAGTCGAGGCAATCATATCACGAACGAATGCCCGAGCCGGATACTCAAAAGTCACCACCGAGTGAGAAGAGGTAGATCGGTTGCGACGTACCTCCAAACGGTTCCGCTCTCCATGCAACGTCAAACCTGAGGGGCAGACCCAAAGCCAGGGATCTGATCCCGAAGCCAAAGCTCGTGAGAACTGGGTTGGGGGCAGGTCTTCCGCCCGGTAACCATGCATTGCCTTGTGAATCCCACGCACCGCCGGCGTCAAAAAATACTTGCCCCTGCAATCCTTGAAAGAGCGAAGGTAGTGGACCTGCCTGAAAAGCAAAGAGAAAGGGAAAGCGCAGTTCTACATTCGTAACAAAGTATCGCGTACCAAATCGCTCATTAAGAGCCCACCCACGAAGTGGCCACCCCGGGCGGGTGAACGCGAAATCTTCGGGATTCACAAACGGCCATCCATTTGCGCTGAAGGTCCTATTAAACCAATTGTCAATACCACCAATAAAGAACTTCTGTGGGTTTCCACCGATACTCATACCTCCGCTACTCCGTAGAGCTATAACGTAGCTCCCACCAAGATGGAGATACTGTCTCGCATCAAATCGAGCCGTTGCAAAAGAAAGACCATTGGTGGACCATCCGGGAGATGCCTCAAGCGTCACGTTCAACCTTGTGCCCTTGACGGGAGCCCAAAATCCGGCTAGAGCATCATCGAGCACGTATGAGAGAGTTGGAACTGTCACGAAACGCGTGAGAGAGGGCTCCTGTGGGAAATCTACATTCTCGCGGGACATATTCATGATCTGTAAGCCGGCATCTATTCGGGAGTACCGAGAAAATGGATACGATGCCCAAACATGACCACCATAATTTCGAAGACGATACAGGTACGTTGCAGGAGATCCCGCCGGCTGAATGTACGTGAATCCGGCATTTTGAAAGATAGACACATGGTAGTCGACAACATCAGGTAAGTACCCATAGGAGAGAAGGAAGCTGCTATTGGTGAGATCAAGAAAGAGATTTGCTCTGAAGTAGATCTCGTGATCACCCATCATGTCTGTAAAGAGCATCTCGATCTGACCATTAGCCCCAAACCAGTTACTGTAACCGGCGCTACCAGTTACGATGTCTGGTGTAAACGTTACCTTGTAGTCCTTTGGGGTAAAATTGTTCTTTGCACCACTATCATTAGAACCTCCGCGCTCATCCTTTGATGGCAGCACTACATCATCGTTGGGTTGAATAGATTTTTGTTGAGAAAGGTCCACATCAAATGTGCCGTAGCTCATCGTTGTAGTATCCTTCTGGGCAGATATGCGGTCCATTACTCCCGTAAGAGAGTTTCGTTCTTCGACTTCCATCTCTTTGAAACGCGTCATTGGTAATGTGTCGCGCTCAGGGAGTTCAAGTGGAAACTTCATTAAAAAGAGATCATACCCTACGCGATTCTGTGATGCAAAAAGGAGCTTCGTGCCGTCGAGCGACAATGTTATTTGGCTTACTTCTTGTAACGAATTTGTAAGTGCCACTTTCCGTCCGGACTCAAGATCTAGCTTCCAAAGATTGCTAATCCCATTATAATCGGCCACGTACAAAAGTTCCTTGCCATCTGGAGAGATTTCAAGTGAATACTTCCCGATGTCTGGGTCGTGAGTTACTCGCTCAATTTGTCCACCATCAAGTGAAATACGATAAACATCTCGCGAATCCACATCATGATCCCACATGTCGAAATTCTTTGTTGACTCAAAACCTGACAAGTACTTGGTTCGGTCTGAAATGAAGTACACCGTTTTGCTGTCCGGAGTCCACTTTGGAGTCATGTCTGTAAACACGTCATTTGTCAATTGACGCGTCTGCTTTGAATCTAAATCGTAGATGTAAATGTCTGATTGTTTGCCACCAGTGTCAGCATCAAAAACCAAGTACTTACCATCGGGCGACCATGACACGCCCCCTATCGTTTGAAAGCCGAATCGAACGATCTCATAATCGCCAGACTTGACGTCAATCAAGTAAATCCCATCCTGCCCTGCGGCTTTAGCCCCAACAGCGAGCTTTGTTCCTTTAGGGTTCCACGAGATACCAGGTGTAAGAAAATTCAATTCTTCAAAGTCAGTTGATCGAGCACTTCCAGCTATTCTATGTGCCTCCTTTGAACGCAGATCCATCACCCATAATCCAAACGTCTGATCGCCTCGATCCGAAATAAAGGCCACTTGTTCGCCGTCAGGCGATATCGCCGGAGAGGTGTTATAAAAATTTCCGTCTTTTTGATGGTTGGTCAGCCGACTCGAATAGTCTTCTACATAGTCGTATCGATTGACGTCGGGGAAGTAATACTTCTTCTCATCCTTAGCCCACTGCTCCGACATCTCTTCATACGTCATGCCGAAAGCCGCCTGCATTGTGCGATTGACGTCACCAATAGTTCGAAACCTGTTCAAGACCTCGCCGACCTTTCCCTTGCCATACTTAGTAGCGATGTAGGACCAGAAGGCCTGACCACCTCGGTAGGCGAAGTACCCATTCAACTGACTGATACCGCGAAGATACTCGCTAACAGCAACGTCTCGCATAAACATGTCGGTTTTAACATCAAGTCCACCGGCACTTGAGTATTCAGCGAATCCTTCGTTCATCCACAGCGGCAACATTGACGCACCGCTGTTGCTAATCAACGCCTGGATGGAGCCACCATAGAACATATCATTAATAACAGCGTGGACCAACTCATGGTGGATCACGTGTCTGAACTTTGCATAGTCTCCTTCATAGGGAAGAACGACACGGTTCTTGAAGAGCTCGGTTACGCCGCCAATGCCCTCTGACATAAATTCGCCGATGACGTTTGTCTGCTGGAACTGGTTGTGAGAGCTGAAAATGATCAGCACAATACGTTTTGATATCGTGAACGACAACTCTTCTTGAATCTGTTCTAATGCATCCTCTGCCTTGAGTGCGGCGTAGCGGGCGATATAGTCGGCGTCGCCATGATAATAGACGTCAAAGTGCTCGGACTCTATGTAGCGCCAATTGAATTTCTCATACTGCTTCTTGTTCTTACCAAAGGGTAAACTTCCAGCAAGGAACTGCGAGGAGCTCGTGTTCACGAGCAACAGCATGGAAATGACGAGTAGGAAGGGGCGCATCGTTACAAGTAGAGTGGCAAGTACCGCTCTGACCAAGCGAGAATGCACTTTGTTACTGATCACGGCGCTTGTTCAGTGTTCGGCTGATGTGTTTCGCCGTTATTGCGCTTGTTCTTCGTCTTGCCGGCGAGGTATGCGAGTCCGGTTTCCGCAGCAGCCTGTTCAGCGTCCTTCTTATTCCTACCAAGTCCCCTTCCAATCACCCGATCCTGAACAACGACGTCCACTGTAAAGTGCTTCTCATGGTCTGGGCCCTCTTCCCGAACGACCACATACCGGGGTGCACTCTGACCCTTACCCTGAACGGTTTCAAGAAGAAGACTCTTATAGTTTGTGTCGTGCACAAGTGACTCACCGACCATGATTGGAAGGAGCTTCTCCACGATGAATCGACGAACTTCATCGAAACCTCGGTCGAGATAGATTGCTGCAATGATTGATTCGAGGGCGTCTGCCAACATCGAGTCGTTGCCTCGTTGTAGAGACTGAGTGGCAGAATAACTCAAGAAAAGATGTTCCTCTAACTTCAAAGCCCTAGCACAGATGGCCAGGGATTTTTTGTTAACAATCCACGAGCGCATCTTAGTAAGCTCCCCTTCTAACACCTCGCGGTTGTTGTAGAAGAGGTACTCTGCTGTTACCATCCCTAATATTGCATCGCCTAAGAATTCAAGGCGCTCATTAGATCGATGATCAGGTGTGTTGACCACCTGCAGATACGAGCGGTGCGTAAGTGCTTGCTCGTATAGTGATGCCAGGTGAATGTCGACTCCGATCTGTTTCTCCAACTCAGCTACGCGTTCATCGGTGAGAATTCCCATTGGAGGGAAGAGCTCCCTAAACATCGCATTATTAGCCGATCCGCGTGTAGACGCGAACTTTAAGAGATTAGCATAGAGCTGACGGACGATGTCCTTCACACGAGACGACTGGAGGTTGTGAAACGCTTATTCAGAGAATGCCTTGAAGCACAAAGTTGCATTGTGTCCACCAAAACCAAAGGTGTTACTCAAAGCAGCACGAATGACTTTCTTCTTTGGCACATTCGGTACGTAGTCAAGAGTGCAGTCAGGATCCGGTGTTATCTGATTGATCGTAGGAGGAACCATGCTGTTGACGATGGCCAGAGTTGTAGCGATTGCTTCCACTGCACCAGCCGCGCCGAGGAGATGTCCTGTCATTGACTTAGTGGAGCTAACAGATAGCGATTGTGCATGATCGCCAAAAACGGTGGCAATAGCAGCAGACTCAGATCGATCATTGAACTGGGTTGACGTGCCGTGAGCGTTAACGTAGTCGATGTCCGCGGGAACGAGTCCTGCATCCTGAATGGCGATCTTCATTGACCGCACGGCCCCTTCGCCCCCAGCTGCAGGTTGCGTTATGTGATAGGCGTCGTCAGTAAATCCAATCCCAGCAAGTTCTGCAAGTATGGTCGCGCCTCTATTCATCGCGTGCTCGAGCGTTTCCAGAACCAATATTCCGCCCCCTTCACCCATTACAAAGCCGTCGCGATCCTTATCGAAGGGGCGACTAGCCGTTGCAGGATCGTCGTTACGAGTTGAAAGAGCCTTCATAGCGTTGAAGCCGCCGATTCCCATAGGGCATACAACGGCTTCAGATCCTCCTGCCAGCATCACATCTGCCATTCCCCTTTGAAGGATCATGAGCGCGTCACCGATACTATGAGAGGACGTGGCGCATGCCGAGACGGTACCATAGTTTGGTCCCTTGAGACCATAACGTATCGCAATGTGACCCGCTGCTATGTCTGAGATAAGCATTGGTACAAAGAACGGAGAGATTCTATCAGGTTTTCCGCCGCGGTCATAGAGGTTCTGCTGTTGATGGTGATACGTCCACATCCCACCAATCCCTGAGCCGAAGATCACTCCAACACGCTCCTTATCCGTCTTCTCAAAGTCAATGCCGGCATTTTCAACTGCCATCACGGCAGCGGACATGGCAAACTGCGCGAAAA
Organism: Candidatus Kapaibacterium sp.; assembly: GCA_026390655.1. Lineage (GTDB taxonomy): Bacteria > Bacteroidota > Ignavibacteria > Kapaibacteriales > Kapaibacteriaceae > UBA10438. The sequence continues at coordinate 11,547 of JAPLFN010000038.1, read as the reverse complement.
GGTCCATGCGTTGGACCTCCTTACGGTTTATCGCGAGCAACGGATCGTAGCTCTTCACCTCTGCCGCAAATCGGGTATCAAAATCCGTTGCGTCAAATCGAGTGATTGGTGCCGTACCGCTACGACCCTCCATCATTCCTTGCCAGAATTCAGTTGCGGTATTCCCAATAGGCGTAACCGCACCAACGCCCGTTATAACGACGCGAGGGATTGCTCTCGACATACTAACCTACGATGATGATCGATAGATACTTAGGAAGCCTTCGACTCGATGTACGTCACAGCGTCACCAACAGTTTGGATCTTCTCTGAATCGCTGTCGTCGATGGTAAGATTGAACGCGCGCTCAAACTCCATAATGAGCTCTACCGTGTCGAGAGAATCCGCTCCAAGATCGCTTGTGAACGATGCCGTCGGTGTTACTTGTGATTCTTCAACACCGAGCTTGGAGACAATGATCTCCGTCACTTTTTGTGCCACTGCGGACATACGAAACCCTTGAAAAAAATGAGGTTGAATGAATATCGACGTTACAAACTACATTGCCAATCCGCCATCAACGTTCAGAACCTGACCGGTGATGTAGGAAGATTCCGATGCCATAAAGAACGAAACAACGCTTGCTATCTCGTCCGGATGTGCCGCTCGCTTCATAGGAATGTTGCCGAAGAACGATGCCCTCTGCTCATCCGTAAGCTTGTCGGTCATATCCGTTTCTACTAAACCCGGAGCTATGCAATTTACAAAAACGTTACGAGAAGCGAGTTCACGGGCCAGACTCTTGGTTAACCCCACTAAGCCAGCTTTTGCACTACTATAATTGACCTGTCCGGCATTGCCCTGAAGGCCAACGATACTGCCGATATTAACGATCCTCCCGGCCCTTTGAGACATCATGGGGCGAGCTACCGCCTTACAGGTGTAAAACACACCGGTAAGGTTCGTATCGATAACATCTTGCCAGTCCTTTGCATTCATGCGCATGATAAGGCCGTCCTTCGTGATACCTGCATTATTGACAAGCCCGTCTACGCGACCACCTTGTGTAACAACGGCTTCCACGAATCCCTTAACACTTTCTTCGTCTCCAACGTTCACTTGGAGGAACGTAACTCTGCCACCACTTTCAATAATCTCATTGGCAATGTTCTGTGCTCGCTCAGGCTGCGAGTTGAATGTAGCAAAGACGTGAGCCCCCTCTTCACATAAACGCCTTACGATGGCCTCACCGATGCCTCGTGACCCACCTGTAACGGCAATCACTTTGCCTGTATGATCGAACGTCTTCATGCGGATGCTCCTTCGCCGTTCAGTTTCAATACATCTGTTAGGGTGTCTACACCCATCAATTGTGCCTCACTCAGTGTGCGCTTGACAAGTCCCTGAAGCACTTTCCCGGGACCGATTTCACAAAATGTCGTAATTCCTGATTTCCACATGTTCTGCAACGATGTGGTCCAAAGTACAGGTGATGTAAGCTGCCTTATTGCAGCGTCTCTTAGCATAGAGGCATCCGTCACTGCTTCACCAGACACATTCACATAGACCGGAACAATAGCATTTGAGAAAGCAGTACTCCGGATCTTTTCCGCGAGACCTGCTTCTGCCTCAGCTAAGAGCGGCGAATGGAATGCACCGCTAACTTGGAGCTCTTTAACAATCTTCGCCCCACGCTCTTTGAATAACGGCATGCATTCGCGAACGTATTCAGCAGATCCGCTTATCACAACTTGGCCAGGCGAGTTGTAGTTCGCCGGAACGATCACGTGTCCGTCCACACCATTGAGGTCGGTACAGATTGTGGCAACAACATCGTCCTCTAAACCTACAATGGCGACCATCGTACCTGGGATCTTGCTTCCTGCTTCATACATGAGGTTGGCACGAAGCTGAACGACTTCCAATGCATCTTCGAACGTCATTACCCCAGCTGCATAGAGTGCAGAGTATTCGCCGAGGGAGTGACCGGCGACTGCCGAGTTCGAACTTTTTACACTGGTAACAGCAAGTACAATAGCTTCATGAACAAAGAGTGCAGGCTGTGTATCCGAGAACTTTGTTTGCGCGATCCGCAAGCCCCTTAGCTACATCATTTGAGTCAATGATGTCCTTTGCCATTCCAACGTATTGGGAACCCTGTCCGGAAAACAACAGTGCTGTGCTCATAGGTGTTTCACCATTCATGAATCAATGGACCAGCGTACAAGGATGCTTCCCCATGTGTACCCTGCACCAAATGAAGAGAGGACGATGTAGTCCCCTTTCTTCACCTTCTTGTTGATATGCAACTCTGAGATGCAGATCGGAATCGTGCCTGCGGTAGTGTTACCAAATCGATCGATATTAATCATCACTTTATCGTGGGGCAGACCCATACGCGATGCCGTCGCATCAATGATCCTCAGATTCGCTTGGTGCGGAACGAGCCATGCAATGTCATCGGCCTTCAGACTGTTGCGCTCCATGATCTCAAACGAGACATCGGCCATACCCTTTACGGCACTTTTAAAAACTGCTTGACCTTCTTGATAAACATAGTGCTCGCGATTCATGACGCTCTCAACGGTAGGGGGCTTTAATGATCCGCCTGAAGGCTGATGTAAATATGCCTCGCCCTTGCCGTCCATCCGTAGAATGTGGTCAACAATACCATAGGATTCATCTTCCGACGCTTCCAAGATCACGGCACCACCTCCATCACCAAAGAGAACGCATGTCGTACGATCCTCGAAGTTGAGAATGGAGCTCATCTTGTCGCCGCCAAGTACCATCACTCGTTTTGCCGCTCCCGACTCCACCAATTTGGCGCCTGTCACAAGTGCATAGAGAAATCCACTGCATGCACCTGCGAGGTCAAATCCCCATGCATTGTCTGCGCCTAGCTTCCGCTGCAAGATAGCGGCACTTGAGGGGAACACTCTGTCACCGGTAATTGTGGCAACGATGATCACATCTATATCCAGTGCTGTGATGCCCCGTTGCTCTAGAACCTTTAGAGCGGCTGGCAGAAGAATATCCGTGAGTCCACCTTCAAAGGCAAAGTGTCGTTCCTTTATACCGGTTCTGGTCTGAATCCACTCATCCGTTGTATCGATTTTACTTTCAAACCACACGTTGTCGTAGACACCCTCAGGCACATTGTGTGCCACGGCAGTGATGGCCGCTTTCATACGCTTTCCTTAATAGAACTCGGTGTTGAAGAGAGGGTCTTTTGAATTGTTCCGTTCACATCTTTGCGAACCATTTCTACTGCTCGCTGAATCATATTTGCAATTGCAAGGGGTGAACTGCTACCATGTCCGATGATCGCCACTCCTTGAATACCAAGTAATGGTACGCCACCGTACTCCTGATAGTCCATGTCTCGCAAAGCACTCTTAAGAACTGGACGAAACGCACCGATAAGAAGCTTCTGAATGATGCCTCGATCTGCATAGGCGCGAAAGCGATCCTTCAAAAATCCAAGTATGCTTTCGGCAAATTTCAGAATGATGTTGCCTTCAAAACCATCGCAGACAACGATGTCAACCGTACCGGAAAGAATATCTCTTCCCTCAACGTTGCCGACAAAATTCACCCCATTGGCGCGCAGCAACTGATGCGCCTCGCGGGCGACCTCTGTTCCCTTACCCTCTTCCTCGCCGACATTCAAGAGTCCAACAGTGGGAGAATCGATACCGAGCATGAGTCGTGCATAAACACTACCCATAACGGAGTAATCCGAGAGGAACTTGGGCTTGCTATCGACGTTGGCACCAACGTCAAGAAGGAGCGTCGGACGGCCGGTTTTCGTCGGAAAGAATGACCCTATCGTTGGGCGGCTAACGCCAGGGATACGTCCACAAAGAAGGGTAGCTGTCGCCATCACCCCACCCGTATTGCCGGCCGAGACAAAAGCATCGGCTTGATTCGTACGCAAGAGATCGAGTCCAATATAGAGAGAAGACTCTCGGCGTGACTTGACGATGGTAGATGGCTCGTCCCCCATGCCGATCACATCTGTAGCGTTCACTACCTTGATCGACGTAACGGCCTTTTGCTTGGAGAGAATCGGTTGGATGACCTCTTCTTTACCAACGAGGATAATTTCTACGTCTGATCCAAGTTGCTGTGCCACCATGAGCGCCCCAAGAACCTCATTGGCGGGCGCATGGTCTCCACCCATCGCATCAAGGACAACCTTGATAGGACGGTGTTTGGTGGTAGGCGGACCTGAGGACGTAACGTCAGTCACAGACGATCCTCGTGGGATTCACGTTGTCGGCGGTGTTAGTCGACAGAGATGATTTTACGACCGTTGTAGTACCCACAAGATGGGCAAACAATATGAGGCTGCTTCGCTGCGCTGCAGTTTGGGCAGGTCATTACGGAAGGAGCGGTTGCCTTGTAGTGCGTACGGCGCTTGGCGCCGCGGGACTTTGAATGGCGTCGCTTTGGATTCGGCATGAGTGATACCTTAGAATAACTATCGTTTCAATTTCGCTAGAGCGGACCAGCGGTCGTCGACTTCGTTAGGAAGATCAACGTCCTCTGAATCTCGCTCCCAATTCGAGGAGTGAATTTCATTTAATGTCTTGTCTCGATACGTTGGAGCCACTCTACGGAAAGGAATCGCAACTGTGAGTACCTGACGTACATCCTCAGTTATGTCGATCACCTTATCCTCTTCACGGATCCCGCGAGTCTCTTCATCGTCTAACTCACCTTCACGCCCTTTTTGCTGAGCAGCCAAAACATGATCAACTTCAAAAACGATGCTGAACGACGCTGAGATCGTTTCCTCGTATTCTTCAAGCGACCTGTCACAGACCAGTCGTGCCGTTGCCACCGATTCACCATCAACAACATACCGACTGCCAAGCTTTTTCAGGACACCATTAGTGCGGATCACGCCAAAGAACTCAGGTGATAATCCTGCGATCTTTGATGAATCTGTCTCTGCGCTAAAGGGATGATTACCTTCCCTAAGACCCACGATTTGGATGGCTATCATGGAATTCAGGTGGGGTCCAATGTTGACAAGGCTACTAAAATACGGCACTTAGACGATTTTGCCAAACTCTGACTTCCTTGTCAGTTCCCCAGAGCTTTGAGATTCTTTTTTGCCGCATCATTGTTTGGGTCGAGTTTTAGGACTTCTTTGTACGATTTCTTTGCGTTTTCAACATCCTGTAGACCCTGGTAACCAATCGCGAGGTAGAGCCAAGAACCAACGGATTTAGGGTTGAGGTCTTTCCCAATCTTGCTTCTGTCGATCAGGCTTTGCCACTTCTTGTCCTGCAAGTCAATGCCGTTAAGCCGTATGATAGCCCCAACTCCATAATTGCGCTCGTCCACACTTGTGGTGACTTGTGCATTTGTAATGACTTTCTCGAGCAAACTCTGGCCCGTAACCACATCTCCCTTAGCCAGATATGTTTCACCTAAACGGAGCGTAGCATATATGTATTTGGGATTCAGAGCTAACGCCCTTTCATAGGAGGCCACAGCACTATCCACGAGACTATCGGAGAAGAAGTTGTTACCGATGAACAAGTGAATTTTCGCATCAAGCGAATCGGAACAATTCACTAGGCGCTGACGGAAGATGTCCGTGGAACGGGCATACATCAATCGACTCTGAAGTAGCAGAGCGTAACGGAACATGAAACCACAACTTTTTGGATCCCGCTCAGACGCTTCCGCCATAACGTTGATGGCACGCGATGTATCTCCGGCGAGTACCAGCGCCGCACCAAAGTACCAGTAGTCTGATTTCTCCCAGCGGGGCTTGATCGAAATCGATGCTAGGTAATAGTCTGAACATTCCTTCCATTTCTTCGCTTGGAAAGTACACCTCGCCATCATGAGGGACACCTTCGGTTTCAGAGAATCGATACTAGCAGCGGCATTTTCGAGGTGTTGCTTTGCGGAGTCACAGAGGTTTTGTTTAAAGAGCGACTCCCCTAAATACCACGAGGCCATGACTTCGCCTGTTCCAAGGGGTCGGAGTTCGCGATAGACTGTAAGAGCCTTTGCTGAAGACGCGTACTTCCCGGCGAGGTACAAGATTTTGCCTTGTTCAAACCATGCACGAGCATTTTTTGGATCCATCTTCGTGACTTGATCCCACTCCTTAAGGGACCGAGTGAACAACTCATTGCCAAGATCCTGATCAGTTTCACGATTCCCCATTCTCCAATAGCATATAGCGAGGTTAAAGTGGGCCATCACAAGAGTTGAGTCAAGATGTAACGCTTCATCGTAATTCTGTACGGCAAGTTCGAAGACTGGAATGGGCTTGCTATTAAAATAGAAGTTGCCGAGAGCAAGGTATGCCGCGGGACTATTCTTATGCCTGTCCCTGGCTGTTGTAGCAACAAGCTCTGCAGACTTTAACGAATCGGCCGTCATGAGGGCGTTAACCAGCTCAAGCGACACGTCCACATCGTCGTTTTTCCGCAAATACTTCCGCAATACCACAGTGGCTTCAGGAGCCTGCGAGTTCTCTCTTAGAGCCTGAGCATAAAGAAGCACGTTATCCTTCTCGCGATCATCAGCCTCAAACACTCTATGGGCATACGATAGAGCCGTGTCATGAATGTCGAGTTCAAGGTAGATTCTTGCGCCCAGCTTCAGCGAGGGAATATCAAGTGGATTTTTCTCTATGGCCTTACGTATATGCGTGGCGGCCTGCACCCAATCACCCTCTGCGGCCGCCTCACGCGCTGCTTCAAGATCGGTAGCAAATGACGCAACGAATGCGAGAAGAAAAGTTAGGATTGTTAGAGTCGTACGCATAGTATTCGAGAGATGAGTGATCATTCTTCAGGCATGATTAGTGAAAACTTTCCAAATCCAGGCTCTATGCCTGCTGTCAGGAAGGTTTTTTGAGCCGCCGCATTGCGGGTGATAAACTGCATAAAACCAGATGGGAGATTATACTGATTAGGCATGTCCCTGATATAGACATAGATCGGAACTGGAAATGGGTACTTCCCCATTATGAGATACGATACGTGTACTGGTTTTGGCCACTCATGTGTGCCATCAGGATTCGTATAGCTGAGGCGAAGGGGCTTGACCAATGTGTCGTGTTGGATTTGTGACAGATATCCCACACCGATTGCTCCTACGCTCCCACTCACTTCGCGCACCACACTATCATGCGTACCTAAAGAAGCAATCCGTTTGGCTGAAGGGAGCTTTCCTTTGAGCACTACATTAACAATGTTAGCATAGATGGAACCGTTTGAACCGCCCGATACGACGAATACCGGATCCTTCTTCAGCTGTGGATAAGACGAGAGGACATCTGAACTTCCTGAGAGCCACCCACGGATATCGTCGGCATTCATCGTATCGTACGGGAAGCTCTGTGAAACGAAGAACACCAGAGCGTCACGCGCTAGGAGCGTTCTTGGTAAGGTATCGCTAGGGTCATTTGAAATGGCACTATCTTCTGTAGGAATGTAATCCCGTGCAATGATTGCGATGCGCTCCTGATGGTTTAGGATGCGATTCATCGCATTCAGAACATCAGCCGATACAAGAGACACTCTCGCGTTTGGATGCTCTCTATCGTAAATCGCTTTTGCCGGTGCTAGGATACCGAGGATCTCCTGATCACAAACAACGGTGATCGTACCGGAAAGTGCCGTCTCTACCTGCCACGCCTCCTGCTTAGCTGACTCATTGCATGCAGAGAAAGCAAAGAACCCAACAAAAGCACTCACAAGTAGTATGGTTCGGCTACTGATCATCAAACTGGCGCTTCCTCTGATACAGGTACGTAACGATCCTATAAGCCCCAAACAGAATGACGATTGAACCGAAAACTTCTTGGAGTGGTGAACCGAGGCCCGAAGGAGCAAAAACGCCGCTAAGGATCGAGACACCAACAAGTATCACGAGGGCCCTAACGGCGATATTCAATGCAAACATATGAGGGCGATAAACTATCGCAGGGTAAATCGAATAGGCACACGCGCCCAAACACGCACGGTCTGACCATTCTGTTGTGCTGGTGTGAATGAAGTTTCTCTAACGGCATTCACTGCAGCGGCTTCCAGTATTTCATTGTCCGATTCAATGACCTGCAACTTCTCAATCTTGCCATCTTTCCCGATGAGGGCACCGACGAGCACAATTCCTTCAATGTTGTTCCGGCGAGCCATCTCTGGATACTTAACTCGACGGGCAAGTGCGGCTTCATCATACGAAGGTTCTTTCTCAACCGAGGTGAAGTCTTCGATGTTTGGCTCCTCTTCACGGGAAGCAATGACTACGCCATCGCCGATATTGCTCGCGAAATTTCCATTGTCTTCACCGCTGCCGCCTTCGGCCGATGCTCTGTTGATTTCATCCATGTTGGCGAAGTCTTTAGCATCAGGAGCCAACTCGGCGTCGGGAACGGCTACAGGAGTTCCAGCACGTGCCGCTGGTCCCGTTGGAGTATTGGCAGGAGGCGGAGGAGGAGGAGGCTCATCATTCTGGGACTGAGGCGGAGGTAGATTGTCCAGGCTCACCCTCGAGAGCTTTACCTTAACGATCTTAGGAGCCGGATAGATCCATTCCTCGACGATCGGAGCCACAAACGTATAGATAGCAATCAACAAGAGTATCGCAAGGGTAACGAGGAAGGCCTTGCGTGTGTTGTCTTGGATGATCTGCTTGAGCTCGGCCGCACCGTAGCGAAGCTGCTCAAAAGGCTGTTGTGCTGTTACTGTAGTGCTCATAGTCCCTTTAGCTCCTCGGCATCTTTTGCCTCGTAAGGTGCAACGGTAAACTTGCGCTTGCGTTCGTTAATGCCAATACGCTTGAGTCCTTCAATGATATCTGGTTCAGCCGCATTCAATTCGTCGAGAATTTGAACCACCAGCCCGTAAGGGGCTTCTCCAGATCCTTTAAGAACCACGATGCATCGGTTCTTCAACGCAACGTTCTGATCAACAACTACTTTCTTAAGACCCTTCATGACCACCTTTTCAGGTGCATCCATGCCCATGTTATAAAAGATTCTCCCGTCATCTCGCACCCGGATCGTTAACAGTTCAGACTGTTTAACCTCAATCGGTACGTCAAGCTCAGGAGGAACATTCATCTCCATCGTCTGAGGTGTGATCATTGACGTTGTAAGCATGAAGAACGTCAAGAGCAAGAATGTTATATCCACGAGTGGCGTCATATCCAGACGGAACCCGAGACGCTTCTTAATCTTGCGTTTGCCTTGTTTTCCGCGACGTTGTTTTTGTCCGCCGCCTAATTCACCACCACCTGCCATGATGACACCTGTAGATCGATTCGTTCTAGAAAGGAGAGGAGGAAACTGCGCAAATAGTTACACTGATGAACAGCGTACTACATGCCCATCTTCTTCTCGGTGATGAAGTTGAACGTGGTTGCGCGTTTTTTACGCATCTCGTTCATCGCAAGCTCTACCCAACGATAGCGGAGTCGTCTATCTGCGTCAACTGCGAATGAAGCGCGCGGATTAACGATACGACACTTCTCTATGATCGTGCCAAGCCACACCGTGTCTTTGATCTTGTAGACCGTGGTCTTTTCATCAATTCCGGGGAACTTAGCTTCAAGCATAGCCTGACGCAGATTCACGATGTCCTGTTCATTGATCATCGATACATAGAACGCCGTGTCCTTTGAAACGGTATCTGCACCGATCTTGACCATTACAAGATCCTTGTCAGCAAGCTTCGCCGTGTCGGACTGCGTCTGAGGCCTTCTGATCTCAAATTTCTGCTGATTTTCAGAATCACTCTTGAATTTCGCAGTGAACATGAAAAAGGTCAGGAGTAGGAACGTGATATCCACTAGTGGAGTCATATCCAACACAAACCCAATTCTTTTCTTCTTGATCTTCGACATGATGGTTCCCTACCGGTGAATTGATCAGGCCTTGGTGCCGGTGCGGATGGAAAGCGTCTCCATGACGTCCAGGATGGCTTCGTCCATGCGATAGGTGAAGTTGTCAACCTTGGTCGTGAAGAGATTAAAGAAGATGATCGAGAGAATAGCAGCTATCAATCCACCTGCCGTGTTATAAAGAGCTTCTGAGATACCGATTGAGAGCTGTTGCGCAGATACTGTTCCCGCAGACCCAAGTGCCTGGAAGGCTCGAATCATACCAACCGTTGTTCCAAGAAGACCAATCATTGTCGATACAGAGGCGACGGTGGAAAGGATGCCGAGATTCTTTTCAAGCAATGGCGTCTCAAGATTCATATTCTCGTCGATAACACGTTGTGTCTCTTGAATCTTTTGTTCGGCATTGAGTGATGCATCGCCTTCAACAATTCGAAATCGCTCAACGGCAGCGCGAAGCACGTTTGCCAGAGATCCGCGTTGGGTATCGCATGAGGCAACAGCCGCTGCATAGTTCCCCTTGCCAAGATTTGCAACTACATCTTGACTAAACGTATGCATATCACCCTTGCCCGAAGCCTTGCCTATAGACAAGAATCGCTCAACGGAAAACGTGATAGCAACAAGAATACAGGCTATACGAAGACCCACAAGCGGACCGCCGGTGTAAATCATACCCATTGCATTCTGCGGGACGTGTTTGTCGACTAGAAGCGTTTTTGGATCTGTAAAATTGCCGTCCGCCCCAAGTACGAGGTAGAACACTGTGTATGCCAGAATAAGGCAGGCTACCATTATGATCGTGTTCGTCATGTTCTTCATACGTCACCCTTCGTGGAAACAGAATAGTGTTTGCTGATTACTTCTCTTTTTTGATGAGTGCCTCGTCCACACTCGCATACATTTCAAAAACGTTGTCAAGCCTCGTAACCTGTAAGATCTTTAGTAAGGCTTCCGGGACGTCACAAAGGAAGATCTCTCCTCCCTTTCGACTCAACGAGGTGTGAGCAGCTAATAATCCCCCAACAAACGAGGAATTAGTGTACGTCACACGCCCGAGATCCACTACTACCCTCTGAATACCTTTTGAGACCGCTCGCTGCAAAGAATCCTGAAACGCATCGAATTCTTCGCCACCCGTATACTGTCCTGATAGTATTACAACCAAGACTTCGCCGACCATCTTTTCTGAAATCTGCTCGTTTTCCGTCATGATTCCAATCGTTCATCTTATTGCTGCATTCTTAAGCTGACGAATCTACGAAAAAAGCACACTTCGTTAGGCTATGAAGACACCTCGAGTTACGACTTTGTAACACGTGGGTTAGCCACCTTAATTACTCGGGGAATGCCCGCAAGATCTTCAATTACGGAACAGTCATAGGCAGACGTGTCGAAAAGAGCTAATACCTGTGGTGCTTGATCAAATCCGATCTCAAGCAATGCAATGCCCCCTTCCCGTAGCAAATTGTACCCAATCTGAGCAAAACGACGGTAGAACGTCAGTCCATCGAGGTCGTCGGTCAAAGCCGTAAGGGGCTCATAGTCCCTCACTTCGGGCTCCAAATCACGAACCTCGGTTAAAGGGATATACGGCGGATTCATGGTCACCAGATCATACTTACCTTCTGGGGCCGCTACAAGAATGTCCATGTGCCGAAAAGAGCACCTGTCACGCACTCCGTT
>JAPLFN010000088.1:653-5793 GCA_026390655.1 Candidatus Kapaibacterium sp. | reverse complement strand
GTCATTCAATGGACGCATGAGAGATGAGTTTCTCAATGGCGAGATCTTTCATACCTTGCTCGAAGCCAAGATCCTGGTAGAACAATGGAGACGCTTCTACAACACTAAACGTCCGCACAGCAGTCTCGGGTATCGTCCACTGGCACCCGAATCTATTCAACCAACCATTTTTAGGTTCGCTGCTTAATGACTAACATTACAGGTGGACCAACAAACGGGGGCAGGTCAGTGTTGTTGGAGCGGCTGTTACTTGCATCCCGTCAGCATCGATCGGATCCTTTGATCTTACCATTCAGTCTCTTTGCTGGGCTGCCGCTATGGGAGTATCTGCAATCTTTGCCTATGGAGTTGATTTCCCAAATTCAAATCGGCGATTTGCCCGATTAACAAGCGAGGCACGAGATTCCGCCTAAAGCGATCACTGAATTCAACCAACTATATTTGGAATCGTCGCTACATGACAATCATTTTGATGGACCAACAAACGGGGGCAGGTCGATTATGTCATCATCCAAATTCATCGTGCTGACTCCACAAGAGGGGTTAAGATTACAATCCGGCCCTGGCCGCGATCTCATTTTCAAAGTCACCGGCGAAGACACAGGGGGAGCATTCGACTATTTTATAGTTGAAGTTGCTCCACATGGTGGACCACCCCTGCATGTCCATCATATGCAAGAGGAAACAATCCATGTTCTCAAGGGGAAATTCAAGGTCAGGATTGGTGATGAGATCTTCTACTGTAATGAAGGAGATTTCGCCTATCTGCCTTCGAAAGTGCCTCATGCCTTTCTTAACATGACAGATGAGACGGCCGAGATTATTGTCGTCTACACTCCTGGTGGAGGTCACAAGTTCTATGAAGAGCTAGGACCGCTCATGCGCAGCGGTTCACCGGATAAGAAGGTGGTAGCCGAACTCTTTGAGAAATACGAGATGACGCTACTTGGACCTCCTTTAGTAGAGTGACCACATACAAATTGGCACCCTGTTGTTGTTTGCGCCTTGGCTGCATTTCGAAAGGCTTTAGTAAATGCTAAAATTTAACGTTAGTCGCGTTGCGTGTGAATCACCCTTCCGACACGTTAAAGCCGCGGTGATTCGGACCAGATACAATGAACTACAACAAATACTAACCGAAGAAATAAGCGCTCGGTGCAAAATAACGGCCCATCGCTAATCCGCAAACCGCTAGCGGTCATTGTAGAACCTATCGAGATCAAAATGAACATTGCAATTATTGGAACGGGTAATGTTGGTGGTGCGCTTGCCCAGCGTTTGATTGAGGCAGGTCACAATGTGTTGATGGGAGCAAAGTATCCATTGAGCGAAAAGTCAATTCGGCTTGCAACTCTCATTGGTGAAGACCGAATTGCGACGATTGACGCCGCAGCTAAACAGGCGGAGGTAATTATTGTTACCACGCCACCTGATGCTGTGCTCCAGGTATCTTCTCAACTTGGAAGCGTTGAAGGGAAGACATTAATTGACGCAACAAACTCCATTCGTGTAAAACCAGATAATTATCCGACAGCTTATCATGCTCTCAAAGCGATTACAAAATCAGATGCAATTGTGAAGTGTTTTAACTCCACTGGATATGAAAATATGCGCAACCCAATATATAATGGTGAAGGCATTGACATGTTTTGTGCGGGTGACGATATGCACGCCAAAATGATCGCAGAACAATTAGCGAAAGACATTGGATTTGCATCGTGCTATGACTTTGGTGGTGACGACAAAGTGGACTTGCTTGAGAGGTTTGCATTCAGTTGGATAAATCTTGCGATTATGCAAGGGCACGGTAGAGACATCGCTTTTAAAGTCATAAGACGATAAACCCGAAAATAACGGAGGCAGCATATTGTGATGTATAGTATAACCCTTGTTCTATTGATTATCATTGGTAACAAGGCGATTGTTGCCCAGCAAGTGGATAGCGTTGAGAATGAAAGGCTCACTATTCATGCACAGACAACGATAGTTAATCAGTACAAACCAGCCTTTACTGCGAAGTATTCAGGTGATAACAGCTTAGTACCACAGGAAGAGAGCAAAACCTCCATCACCTCGACACTATATCTCGGTTTGAGGCTATGGGATGGAGCAAGTGTATGTATGAATCCTGAAATAGCCGGTGGGTCAGGACTTAGCGAAGCGTTGGGTATTGCGGCGGCCACGAATGGTGAAACATTTAGAATTGGTAATCCTGCGCCACAGATCTATCTGGCCCGCTTATACTACAATCAGATCATCGCGCTGACATCGGATAGAACGAGCCAGCAAAGCGACTTTAATCAGCTGGGAGGGTCTGTACCAGCTGAGTATCTCTCCTTTACGATAGGGAAGATCAGCGCGGCTGATTACTTCGATGACAACAGATTTAGTCACGATCCGAGAACTCAGTTTCTGAGCTGGGCTCTTATGAGCAATGGAGCGTGGGACTATCCAGCAAACACGCGCGGCTACACACCAAGTATTGTACTGGAGTACGTCTCACCTGAGAACGAGCTTCGGTACGGATTCTCACTTGTTCCCTTGACTGCGAATGGAAACGAAATGAATTGGGATGTATTCAAGGCCGGCTCACATACTATTGAGTATACACACAGACATAGAATTGGAGGTCAATCTGGTGCACTTCGGGTATTGGGATTCTTCACAACCGCTACGATGGGGAATTACAGACAGAGCCTTGCCTTGGCACCGGTAAACCCGCGAATCGAGGATACGAGGAAGAACGGAAATACAAAGTATGGCTTTGGAATTAATGTCGAACAAAATGTCACAGCTGATCTGGGTCTCTTTATTAGAGGCAGCTGGAATGATGGGAATAGTGAAACATGGATGTTCACTGAGATCGATCGTAGTGTAAGCGCGGGTCTCTCTTTGTCAGGTCTACGATGGATGAGGATGAATGACAATGTTGGAGTTGCTTATGTCACGTCCGGAATATCCGCCCCTCATCGAGAATACTTGCAAGCAGGGGGCAAAGGGTTTATGCTTGGCGACGGAAATCTAAACTACTCGTGGGAGCATCTGGTAGAGCTATACTATTCTGCAGAACTTATCGAGAATCATTTATACTTTACAGGGACGTATCAGTTCTTAGTAAATCCGGGGTATAATATTGACAGACGAGGACCCGTAAACGTCTTTTCGGTGCGTCTTCATGCAAGAATGTGAAAGTACTTCAAACAACAACGTCTCATCGAACTAGTCCACACCACATCATCATCTCAGCCCCATGGCAGATAACACCTCCGCTGACTATTTGTTCTTTGTCGCCTTGATGGGCATTCTTTTCATCATTATGACTATTACGCTAAACTACATGTCGTAGGATGCCAACAGATGTAGACCAACGTGAAGAGGTCTTACTTCGGAGAGTGAATAGCCCACATTTGTCAATTGTAATGGAGATGATATGAAGAAAACTATCGTCATCGTACTGGCATTGCTCACCTCATTCGGATTCGGATTCGCATTCAGGTCACTTACAATATTTACTTCTAACGAAGGTAAGACCATGAAAAGAGTTACAAGCATTGGTGGCATATTCTTCAAGTGCCAAGACCCTAAACAGATGAGGGAGTGGTACCGCACGCACCTTGGTCTCAACACCAACGAGTATGGCTCGGTGTTCGAGTGGCGGCAAGCAGAAGATTCAACAAAGAAGGGCTTTTCCCAGTGGAGCCCCTTCTCCGAAAAGACGAAATACTTTGAGCCCTCGACAAAGGAGTTCATGATAAACTACAGGGTGGCTGATCTTGAGGCATTGGTGGTAGAACTGAAGAAGGAAGGCGTGACCATAGTTGATGCCATAGAAACAGCGGACTACGGAAAGTTCGTTCATATCATGGATCCGGAAGGAAACAAGATCGAACTGTGGGAACCAAACGACGTTGAATATGAGAAGCTTGGTGTTCAGATGGATGTGAAAACGAACAAGTGAAGGGGCACAGATGATAGTATCCATTACGAGGATAGAGCTTCTATCCTATTCAAAACTGAAAGCGTTCTTCGCTTTCAATAGTAAGATCATTGCGGAGCTGAAGCAGTCGAAATGCAAGAAGCATAGCGTTGCGGGCAATTGGAATGCACGGGTATGGTACACGATGACGCTGTGGGAGAATGAGGCTGACCTTAACGCCTTCTACCGAAATGGAACACATCTTGAGGCGATGAAGAAGTCGAAGTCATTCTCGCCACACATTCAATCTACTCGCATCGATAGGGACGAGATGCTAGGGTGGAAAGGGGCAAAAAAGCTCTTTACGGTCCCGTAGCTACGTAGCCACAACGCCACGTTGGTGCGCTGATACGGCCTGCATCATAGTTGCTTCCATCAGTTCCATCTCTGCGCGTTGCCACGTGCGGCTGTAGTCGATAGTGGTGAGCCCCTTACCAGCAGCCTTTGTGAAGACGAGGCGCGTTACAACAGTTGAATAGGCGGGGTATGCACGAAGGCAGAGCCACGCATAGGTGCACATCTGGATGGTATAGGTTGCTGCAACGGATTCAAGATGCTCTTGGGACGCTACACGATTTGTCTTCCAATCCCAAACTTCGATGGTGCTTTCGGTGGTGTGCATGCGCACATCAAGGATCCCTTGAAAGACCACACCGTGAAGAGCTCCAACAAGCATGGTCTCTATGCGTGATGACGCAAGCTGTTCGGAATACCTCTCGATTAGCGGATGCTTCAGAAGTGCAAGAATCTCCAATACGGCGTCAAGAGCAACATTGCGATCGAGGTCGTGCATTGACAGTACACGCACGATCTCTGCACTAACAAACTCAGCGGGCATGGTTGCATGCCTGCGGATAATGGACGATAGTGCCTCGTGTACTGCTGACCCATAGACCATCCCCCCGGTATTCACCGCACCATCGTACGCCGGCTCTTCGTTATGATCCGTGATGTGCAAGAGACTGCTTGGACTCACAAGTGTAGGGGGCGGAACACTCAACGGCTTTGTGAAGTCCGCCGTGACCTTGGCGTTAGCAGTGCCGTGGTAGTAGAGATCTTCCGGGCTTGATGAAAGTACGATGTGTGGTAGGTGTAGCGATGAATCGAAAAGAGCTTCGGCAATGACCCTGTCTAGCCCCTTGCCGGTGTTGACAGGATCCATTG
>JAPLFN010000088.1:0-584 GCA_026390655.1 Candidatus Kapaibacterium sp. | reverse complement strand
CACCTTGTTCATATCATGCGAAAGCACAGGCGAGACACGTACGAGCTTTGTAGGATCGTCCAGTGATGCCACCTTCGCCGGAAGACCAAAGGTTAACCCAAGCTGGTCGGTGAGGATGGTGCTTGCATTGCCACCACCACTTCCGAGACCTGCAAGGATTACGATCCCAAACTCCAGCCCCTTAGCAGCATGAATGGTCATGATCTGCACGGCGCCCGACTCAATGACTACTTCACCCTCGCGCTCACGATCTACCTCCGGTGGTTCAAGTGCCTTGATGGTATCATGAATTCCGGCTCCCGTACCCTCTAGGGTATCTCGCACAATGTCGATCACCTTTTCAACATTGGCAAGGATCTGGTCGCGACGCTGCTCATCGGCAATGGTCTCATGCCAACGCGTATCGTGTAGTGCATTTCGAATGAATTCCGGAAGGGGGCTCGACATAATCCTCAAAGCCCATTCCTCAAACAACGAATGCGCATGTATCAACGCCTGCGAAGCACTTCCGCCCTGCACAAACTGGGCGAGTCCGTCACGAAGGCTCGACTTTCGTCCGGTGATCGCGGCCGAGGTGATTTCGG
>JAPLFN010000079.1 GCA_026390655.1 Candidatus Kapaibacterium sp. | reverse complement strand
CTGCCGTTCATACATGGCCAAGAAGGAGCGAACAATCTTGTAGTCCAACATTCTAATGAATGCTAAAACTCCTACGATCGATTCCTTTAGTTGTAGTCTCATCAATGTATTACCTGCCCCCGTTTGTTGATCCACCTGTAATGTTAGCCATTATGCCACAAACCGAAACATCTGAATTGAATGTTGAAGGGGGCGAGGTGCATCCATCCAGCCTCTCGACACTTGCAGTTGAGGCAGGCATACGCGCTAAACGCGATAGCATGCTATCGCGCGACCTTTACACACAACACAATGCAGATGCAAATTCAGTCCGCCACTAGCATTCTAGCACACTAGCGCGGGCGAAGCCATCGGGGAGAGCTGAGGAACTGAGCGTAGGTCCCTCGCAAAGCCTCGGGATGACGCCCGCTCCGGGATTTTATAGAATTAGAAAGGCGAGCACCATCATGGATGGTGCTCGCCTTTCTTCTCTACGTACCTGCGAGCCGTTGCGTCATCCCGAAGAGGTAGGGTCGAAGCCATGCCTCGACTTTTCCAACGAGGAACCGGCTGGAGTTTCCGCGGAAAGTGATCACTTGAGTTTGCGCTCCAGCAGTGCGGTGGTCATCTACTTACGGAATGTGATGGTCATAGCGAGCGGAATCTCCACCCTCGCCCTTTTCGCCCTTACTTTGGCGACCGTTTCTTCGTTTTGTCTTTTCGGTTCCTGATTAACAAGAGTGTCTACTCTAATGGGTCTAGACCAGTGCAAACCTCTGTTGCCCTACCCGATAGTGGGGCGACATGTTAGTGTTGTAAGACCTACCGACTCACGACAAGCATCTGTGACGCAACGGTATTGCCAATGCGGAAAACACACGTGTAGATGCCACTTACAAATGTGCCCGTATCAATGGTGGTCTGGTAAGCCCCTTGAGTCATGAAATGGGAAAGGAATGCTCCCCCTGATCGACCGTGGGAGTCGATAAGCTCCATCGTTGCAAATCCCATACTTTCAACTCTGAAACCGATAGTGACTCTATCATGTGCCGGGTTGGGATATGCTAGGCTTAAAATTGGGGACGTTGGAGAATTGTTAACTTCATCAACTGACGCTATCACTCCGGCAGATCGCATGATGATCCCTTCACTTCCGGCAACAGCGATCACACCTGGTTTGATATGACTCACGGTGTAGAATTCTCCATCACAACCCGTATTTATGTCGGTCCAAGAGACTCCACCATTTGTTGTGACATCAATACCATCATTGCCAACGATCGCAGCGTTGGCTTGATCGTGAAACGAGATCCCGAAGTAATACGAATCTGCTTTTGCTGCTCGTTGTAACCACGTTATACCACCATCATCAGTTGTGAGTATCGTTCCCTTCGCACCTGCACAGGCGCCATGCAGAGCGTCTGTGAACGCCACACATTTGATAGTATTCTCAACTCCAGAGACCTGGTTGCTCCACGTTGTGCCACCATCCACTGTACGCAATATCGTCCCCCTGTCTCCAACCGCTACTCCGATCATCGAATCAACAAAGAACACACCATGCAAGTGGTTCCTCGTATTGGTCTTGGCGAACTCCCACGAGATCCCATTGTCTGCTGTGAGCAAGATTCGACCAGAATCGGCCACGATCACGGATGATGAGGGCGAGAGACACCAAACACCGTTCATCGAAAGTGTGAAGTCAGTTCTGACTTTCGCCCACGTGTACCCGCCATCGTCCGTTTCTACAATGGTGCCCCAATCACCGACGGCAACTCCAGCCTTAGCGTCCGAAAAGTGTACCCCAGAAAGTCTATGAGGACCATTAATGGATACATCATTCCAGGTAGCTCCTGCGTCCCGAGTGAGAAGAATGGAACCAAATTCACCCACGACCACACCATGAAACTCATCAATGAAATGCTGACCCCAAAGAGACGCATCACGTACTGATGAAGAGACTTCATTCCAAGTGAGACCGCCATCCCTAGACAGAACGATCTTGCCTCCCAAACCGGCTGCAACAAGTGTATTCGGTTTATGAGAACTGATACGGCATAGACCACTCACGGGAGTCATTCCTATCTCCCATGTATCTCCACCATCCGTTGTTCTCAATATCTCACCCCCAAGCGCTGAAATGAATCCACGATAAGGATCAATGAATGTTATGTCCGTGAGTAAGAAAAACGACAGCTTGTTGACTGACCACGAAATGCCAGCATCGGTAGATCGTAGCACACGTCCATCAAACGCGACGATGAAGGCTGTCATGGGTGAAGAAAAAGTGACTGCGGGATTCTCTACGTTACTTGCCAAACCTGAAGTGCGACTGATCCACGTTGATCCTCCATCACTAGTGCTATAGACTCCGCCTTTGCCACCAACTGCAACCCCGAAATACTCATCTCCAAAAGCGACTCCACTCAAAGAGGCATTCGAGGTGTTCGTTATTTCTGACCACGATATGCCTCCGTCGGTGGTTCTCATAATCACGCCTTTGGTAGAATCACCTCCAACAGCGCATGCTGTTGCTGCAGAGGAATAGCACACATCCATGAAGTCAAAGGAGGTAACCGAGTCCGGCTTTGACCATGTGACCCCTCCATCCGACGTCCTAAAGACCTTTCCGTCTGAACCTACACCTATTCCCGTTTTGTCATCGATAAACGAGACAGCGTTAATCGTTCCCGATGCATTATTCTTAGTCTCCCACGAGCTGGGCAGCAACAGGCATTGACAAGACAATAGCGCCAGCCAATACCAAAAGAACACGATTGATCATGGTGAACGGTCCTGATGATATAAAGGAAAACGGCGACACCATCAGTGATAGTGCCGCCGTAATACAAAGCTACGAAAGACCTCTTAGGCCTTGCCTTCGGCAACAGATGCTTGGTTGTAGGGCGTTACAAGCTTCTTGAGTGAGCTTGCTGCCTTGCGAGCTGCCGCAGCGTCCTTCTTGAACTTGGAGTTGTGTGCGGTTTCGAAGGCTTGCCATTGCTTGGTCATCTCTTCGAATAGCTCTTGCTTTGTCATGATCGTCCCTTTAGAAAAACATTGATGTGTGTTCGTACTTCTGCTGACTGTCAATATTACGACTCCAAGCGAGAACAACAAGCAGCCTTATCGCCATCCCCCGCCCAATGCCTTGTACAAATTGATGTAGGCGATGTATTGTTTTCCCCGGGCAGTCACATCTTTGCGTTGCGCGTCGAGGAGGGAGCGCTGGGCGTCCAGCACCTGCAGGTATGGGGTAGCCCCGTACCGGTACCGGAGCTCTGAAAGTCTCACCACGTCGCGATTGGACTTCACGGTACCCGCTGTAGCCTCTACCTCTAATCGACGTTGGTTGACGTCGACTAAGGCGTCATTCACTTCTCGAAATGCTACCAAGATGGATTGCCGATAAGCAGCCACAAGCTCCTTTGTATTTGCGTCAGCCACATCAACCTGCGCTGCCAGACGTCCACCCTGGAACAACGGCTGAGCGATGTTTCCGGCTGCCGTCCACATCAAAGAGTTTGCGTCGAACACTGTTGACGAGCCCAACGATTGCAGACCTCCGGTTGCGTTGATCGCAAATCGAGGAAACTGTTCTGCTATTGCCTTGCCTACAAGTGCATTGGCGGAAACAAGTCTCTGCTCCGCTGCGATCACGTCCGGACGACGTTCAATGAGTCCGCTTGGAAGGCCCGAAGGGAGGGATGATGGAACACTCTGTTGCAAGAGTGTCTTTCCCCTACTGATCGATAGACCCGGTTGATATCCAAGCAATACATTCAGCGCGTTTTCTGTTTGCGCGATAGCGATCTTAACAACTGGGAGTTCTGCCTCAACCCGATGTAACTCACCTTCGGCCTGACGCCAATCAAGCTCGGATGTCTTTCCACCTTCAAAGAGAGTTTTTGAAAGTCGCACGTATTCTTTGCGAGAAACAATGTTGCTGTCGATGATCTCTTTCAACATGTCGAGCTGACGCATGGTGATGTAGGTCTCGGATACAGCCGACACGATAGCAACGCGCGATGCCTGATAAGCCGCCTCGCTGGCACGTAACTGCGCACGCTGAGCTTCGGTACCTCTGCGTATACGACCAAACACGTCGAGCTCCCACGATAGCGTTGCCATCAAGCCAAACACGCCCGTTGGGCCAACAAAGGCATCGGTCTCAACACCGGGATAACGATTCTCCGAATTCTTAAATCCACTGGCGTCTGCAGCCACTCCAAGCTGTGGGAACATGCCACTGTTGGCGATTGTGACCTGACCTCGAGCAGCTTCAATTCTTGCCATCACTGCCAGGAGATCGTAGTTGCTGTCGAGCGAACGCTTGATATATCCCTGTAGAACAGGATCGTCATAGACCCGCCAATACGGCTCGTCGCCGAAAGAAGAATCCGTGCGCACCTTTTCGCGCCATGCGTCAGGCGAGGCGATATCAGGACGGACATAGTTCGGACCAACCTTACATCCCTGGATCCCAAACCCAATGAGAACGGATAGGGTTCGTAACTGTGGTCTCTTTCTTTGCGCGCTTTTTAAATGTTAAGCCCTCAATGAATGCAAAGAGTCCGGGTACTAACAACACGCCAAACGTAGTAGCGATCAACATCCCAAAGAAAACCGCTGTGCCCATTGCAACACGCGAACCAGCCCCGGAGCCTGATGCCGTCATCAGCGGTACAACACCAAGGATGAAGGCGAAGGCCGTCATAAGGATCGGTCGGAATCTGAGTTTCGCAGATGCCACGGCTGCTTCAGATGCACCAAGGTTCTCCTTATGCATGGTCTCTTTGGCAAACTCCACGATGAGAATGGAGTTCTTAGCCGCAAGACCTATGAGCAAGATCAGACCGATCTGCGTGTAGACGTTATTATCAAGCCCCATAAGCCACACGCCAAAGAATGCACCAAACGCGGCAATGGGCGTTCCTAACAATACACTCCACGGGAGTTTCCATGAGTCATACTGTGATGCGAGCAACAGGAATACGAGTATGATTGCAAGAACAAATGTGGGAACAGAGCTTGGCGCTCTCTTCTCTTCGAATGAAAGACCAGAAAACGATATCCCCATGGACGCCGGCAAGGTCGATGCTGCTACTTCTTCTAGCGCAGTGATCGTTTGACCTGATGAGAAGCCAGCACCTGACGCACCACTGATGGCAACGCTTCGGAAGAGATTGAACCGGTACATCACCTCTGCACCACTGATGTTTGACGTTGTTACCAACGTTGACAGTGGGATCATTTCGTTCGTTGTTCTACTGCGCACATAGAACCCACCAATATCCGAGATCGTTTGACGATACTTGGAATCGGATTGCATGTACACTCTGTAGAGTCGTCCAAACCTATTGAAGTCGTTGATATAGGCACCACCAAGCGATGCCTGCAGCGTTGTGAACACATCCTGAATATTCACGCCAAGCTTTCGTGCCTTCTCGCGGTCAAGATCAACACCGATCTGCGGAACTCCGGCGTCGAATTGCGTAAAGAGATTGACGATCTCCGGTCGCTGAGCTGCCGCAGCCATAAACTTTCCGGTCTGCTCCTGCATATCCTGCACAGACATCGTGCCGGACTTGTCCTGAATGTAGGCAGAGAAACCACCGGCTGCGCCAAAGCCCGGGATGGTGGGCGGTGCGAAACAGAAGATGATGGCCTCGGGAAGAGACATGAACTTCCGGTTCAGTGATTTCATGATCCCTTTTACCTTGAGTTCTTCAGACTCACGGTCTGCCCACGGCTTCATTCGAACAAGAAAACATGCAACGTTGGACGTATAGGCGTTTGTAAGAAAGGATAGACCGCCAACGGTGTTGAAGGATTCAATGCCTGGTTGTTGAGCGAGGATCTTTTCGACCTGACGACATACGGAATCCGTGCGCTCAAGTGATGACGCGTTGGGCAACATCACGTTGGCAAGAAAGATCCCTTGGTCTTCATCCGGAACAAATCCGCCCGGGATACGCCCAACTGTGATCACAGCGAACACGGCAAACGCTGTTACACCAATCACTGCAAAGAATGACTTGCGCACCACGAGTCGAACAACACTCACATATCCGTCGGCGGTTCTTCCGAAAATCCTGTTGAACCAACGATAAAACGCTTTAAGGGGCCCCTTCCCTGTCAGATCTGTCGGCTTCAAAAGCATCGCTGCGAGTGCCGGACTCAAGGTGAGGGCGCTAAAGGCAGAGAGTATTACGGACACTGCAATGGTCATTGCAAACTGCTGGTACAGACGTCCGGTTATACCGCCGAGAAAGGCAACGGGTACAAACACGGCGGCTAGGATCATTGCAATTGCGATAACCGGTCCTGCAACCTCGCTCATAGCCTGCAACGTTGCATCCCTCGCATTCATCCCCTTTTCCATGTGATGCATCACTGCTTCCACAACCACGATTGCATCATCTACCACGATTCCGATCGCAAGTACGAGACCAAAAAGCGAAACTGTGTTGATCGTGAATCCCAGCAAAGGAAAAACGGCGAACGTTCCGATCAAGGACACGGGTACTGTCAACAACGGAATGAGAGTAGCACGACCGTTTTGCAGGAAGATGAAGACAACGAGGATAACAAGGAGGATGGCTTCGATCAACGTGTGAAGGATCTCTTCGATCGATGCTTCTACAGCCGGCGTGGTGTCATATCCAACCACAGCTGAGATGTCATCCGGAAACGTTGTCTTCAATGTCTCAAGTGTGGAATAGATCCCCTCCGCGGATTCTAGCTGATTGGCTCCGGGTAGAAGGTACACTGCCAAGAGTGCTGATGGCTTTCCGCCGAGACGACCGAAGGACTTATAGTTTTCAGAGCCGAGAACGACCTCTGCAACGTCACCAACACGAACGATGCGTCCATCCGCAGTTTCCCGCAGGATGATATTGGCAAACTCTTCGGGCGTTGTCAACCTTCCCGGTGCACTAACTGTATACGTGTTCTCCTGGCCTGGCGCTGAAGGTGCAGCACCAACTTTTCCGGCCGGTGCCTGAATGTTCTGATCCTTCACTGCCGACATCACATCTGCACTCGTCAGACCTAGTTTGGCCAGCATATCCGGCTTGAGCCAAATACGCATGGAGTACTCGGAACCTCCAAGGAGATCGACCTGAGATACGCCTTTGACGCGCAAGATCTGATCGCGCACATTGATCATTGCGTAGTTGTTGAGAAACTCCCCGCTGTACGTGCCATTTGGCGACGCGATGCTAATAAGCATAAGCAACGACGGGTTTAGCTTTGCTACAGTCACACCCTGCTGAAGGACCTCTTGAGGGAGTCGGGAGTTTGCCTGAGAAACTCTGTTCTGCGTTAGCATGTTCGCGTTGTCGAGGTCTGTGCCAACATCAAATGTCACTTCAATAACACCCACACCATCAGATGTATTCCGCGACATCATGTAGATCATGTTGTCAACGCCATTCACTTGTTGTTCGATCGGCGTGGATACAGATTGCTCAACAGCCTCGGCGCCGGCTCCAGGGTAGGTGCCAGTTACGCGCACCAACGGTGGTGATAGCTGTGGGTATTGCTCGATGGGTAGCCCTGACATTGCAACAAGACCGGCAATGACGAGGACAATAGAGATAACGATCGCAACGATGGGACGTCGCACAAAGAATGCAGAGAACATAGTGCGTGCTCCTTATGGACGGTTAAGGAGACTGTCAATCGGAACTGTTATCAGCTGAGGCGCAACGGTAACTCCCTCTCGGACTTTCTGTAATCCCTCTACAATGATCCGCTCACCGGCCTTCAGTCCGGAGTCGATCACATAGGCGCCCCCTACTCTGTTCCCAACAGCCACCGGACGCATCTTCACAATGTTATCAGATCCAACCACGGCAACTCGATAGGCACCTTGCAATTCCGACACCGCTCGCTGGGGCACAACGACAGCCCCTGGCCGACGATCAACCACAGCGCGCACCTTTGCAAACTGCCCGGGCCTTACTACGCCTTCGGGATTTGGGAACAGTGCCTCGATAAGGATGGTACCTGTTTCCGGATCAACGGCATTATCAACCAGAACAGCTCTGCCGAGATATGGATGTGCGACCTTGTCCGCCAAAATCATTTGGAAAGAAACTTGCCCACTATCTCCACCTGTCTTCTTCTTTGCTCTCGACTTTGCAAATGTGATCCACTCTACTTCGGAAAGACTGAATTGCACCTTGATCGGATCAAGCTTCGAGACTGTAGTGAGGAAGTTGCCCTGGAGCCTTCCAACGAGGTCACCAGCTTCAACCCTTGTTTTACCGGCAAGGCCATCTATCGGTGACGTCACACGACAATACCCAAGTTCGAGCTGTGACTTCTGAACACTACCGCGATTAGCCTGCACCGCCGCTGCAGTGGCCTTTTCCATTTGCACTGCTGTTTCATACTCTTCACGTGAGATAGCGTTCTGTTCAACAAGGGGCTTATAACGGACCACATCCTGTGATGATCGAGCTAGATTGGCTTCAGCCTCGGCTAGATGTCCACGTGCAACGCTTACGTTGGCAGAATACTGCAACGGATCGATCACATACATCAATTGACCACGTTTAACGAACGTACCCTCGTTGTAGACTACCTGTTCAAGATATCCTTCAACACGAGCACGGATCTCAACTTCCTCTCCTCCACGTGTTTGTCCAACCCACTCACTATAGATCGGAACATCACGAACTTCCACAACAGCAACTTTTACAGGCATTGCAGGCGGTGGTCCGGCCACTTCCTTGTGACATCCTCCTAGGGACGTCACCGAGATCGCAAGCGCACATCCAACAGTCCACCGAATCATAGACATCTCCACAGTGTAAGGCCAACAAATTACTGAATGAACTTTGGATTCATGAGATTATCAATGCTGAAGATCTCATCTATCTTTGCGTCATCCAGAAGCCCCTTAGCACGGACGATTTCGATCACTGATCCGCCGGTCTGGTACGCCTGTTTCGCGATCGCGGCCGTGGCTTCATAACCGAGGATCGGATTGAGTGCCGTAACGATACCAATAGAGTTCATTACCATTGATTTGGCATGATCTGCATTTGCAGTTATTCCGTCAACACAAAGCTCTCTGAGAGTCTTCGAAGCCCGAGTAAGGGTCTCAATGGATTGGAAGAGACAATACGCCAACACGGGCTCCATAACATTCAATTGAAGCTGTCCGGCTTCTGCTGCGAAGGTGACCGTTACGTCATTACCAATGACAAGGTAGCAGACCTGGTTCACCACTTCCGGAATAACCGGATTTACCTTGCCGGGCATGATGCTAGAACCGGGCTGCATACGCGGGAGGTTGATCTCGTTGAAACCACATCTCGGTCCGGATGAAAGGAGACGAAGATCGTTGCAGATCTTTGACAGTTTCACAGCAACGCGCTTGAGCACACCGCTCACTTGAACATAGGCTCCGGTGTCCCACGTTGCTTCTATGAGATCATGCGATAAGACCACAGGTATGCCCGTGATCGCAGCCAAATGTTTGACAGAGAGTGTAGGGTATCCTTTGGGAGCATTGATACTGGTACCTATAGCTGTTGCGCCAAGGTTCACTTCGGTGATCAACTCGCGTGCTTCTTCGAGTCTGCGTATGTCTTCGCCGATGTTCACCGCAAAGGAGTTGAATTCCTGACCAAGCGTCATGGGAACGGCGTCTTGCAATTGCGTGCGCCCCATCTTGATAACAGTTGCAAACTCTGTGCCTTTTCTGGCGAAGGACTTTTGAAGTTCACCAACGGAATCAATGAGCTTTCCAATTTCGATATACAGACTCAATCGAAATGCCGTGGGATAGGCATCGTTTGTGCTTTGCGAAAGATTTACGTGATCATTGGGGTGCACTATACTGTAGTCACCTTTTGGTCGGCCGAGGATCTCCAATGCTTTGTTCGCGATCACTTCATTGGCATTCATGTTCGTACTTGTGCCAGCACCACCTTGGATAACATCCACAATGAACTGATCGTGCAATTCACCGGCAATGATGGCATCACAGGCCTTGCAGATAGCATCCGCAATAACAGCGTCAAGGACTCCGAGTTCCTTGTTTGTTAGAGCAGCAGCCTTCTTTACGTAACCAAATGCGGCTATGAAGGACGTGGCGTGACTAATCGGAATGCCTGTGATATGGAAGTTCTCACTGCCACGAAGCGTCTGAACTCCATAGTAGGCGTCGTCTGGTATCTCACGTTCGCCGAGAAAATCGTGTTCAGTACGCATTGTCAAACCTCTAGATGTTCGGAATAGACTGGCAGATAGGCGTGTACAGAAAACATATCGCTTAAGAGATCGCGAAGCACAGTGCGTGCGTCATCTTCACCGTGTGTGAGAAACAACGTTGGCATACCGCCTAGGGCAACGGCTTCATACCACTTCACAAGATCCACTTGGCCAGCATGGGCACTGAAACCACCGAGAGTGTGAATCTGTGCTCGAACAGGTTTGTGATCACCCATAATGGAGATATTGTCAACACCATCTACTAAGCGTCGTCCTAATGTTCCCCGGCCTTGATACCCCGAGATCACAAAGTGACTCTTCGGATCATCAATGTTGTTGCGTAGGTGGTGCATAATGCGTCCGGCCGTTACCATGCCCGACCCTGCTATCACAATGAATGGCCCCTTCTCATCATTGATGGCCCGAGACTCGTCGGCAGTTACACACGTACGAAGAGAGCGAAGGTCGTGATAGATAGTTCCTTCGTCCGTGAGCTTCGTTGCTTCTTGATCAAAGAGCTCCTCGTGCTTGCGGTAGACGGCGCTAGCGCGAATGGCCATGGGACTATCCAGAAAGATCGGCAAGGCCGGAATACGACCTTTTCGGATCATTTCAGCCAGATGGAAAAGGATCTGTTGCGCTCTACCAATGGCAAAGGACGGTATGAAGATCTTGCCTTTCTTTTCTACAGCGTCTTTAATGATGCTCTCAAACTCTTCAAGCGTGTCACTTAATGACTTGTGGTTACGGTCCCCATAGGTTGACTCGAGAATGAGCACATCGGCCTTGGCAGGGGGCTCTGGGTCACGCAGATATGGTAGGTTAGGCGGACCAATATCCCCGGAGAATACCACAACCTTCTTAGCCCCTTCATCATCCATATAAAGTTCAACACTTGCCGAGCCAAGCATGTGGCCAGCATCGCGATAGATGGCAGTAATACCAGGCGCTACCACAACCGGCTCTCCATAAATCACGTCTACCATTTGCGATACCGTCTGCTCTACATCGTCACTCTGGTAAAGGGGCGCATCGTTACGGTTAACCTTATGCCCCTTGCGCAAAGCTCTGCGTTGACGTCGCTCGAAGTCTGACTCTTGAATGTGTGCTGCATCGGACAATATGATGTCCGCAAGATCACGCGTAGCTTCCGTGCAATAAATGGGTCCGCGGTATCCCTCCCGTACAAGCAATGGCAATCTGCCGCAATGATCAAGATGTCCGTGAGTTAGCACCACAGCTTCTATATCCATACGGTGAACTCTACCGGGGATAACGTTGCGTGCATCATCGTCCTTATCACCTTGAAACATGCCGAAATCGACCAAGATCTTCGAATTTTCGGTCTCTACGAGATAGGCTGAGCCAGTAACCTCACCTGCTGCGCCGTACGGTGTGATTGTGATCATATGCAAAGGTACATAGGGTGGCCGTCACCCCGAGCGTAGTCGAGGGGCCGTCACCCCGAGCGTAGTCGAGGGGCCGTCACCCCGAGTGTAGTCGAGGGGCCGTGCATCACGTTTCACGAGCTTCGATGCACTAAAGCTAAATGAAGCCTACCCTCTATATGCTTGAATGCAGCGACAACTCGATATACGTTGGTTCAACCTCGAATCTTGAACAGCGGATTGCACAACACAAACACGGGTCTTTTCCAACATGTTACACCTTTAGCCGCCGACCTCTTGAAGTTATCTGGACACAGGAGTTTGCTACTATGATAGAGGCAATTTCAGCAGAGCGCCAAATTAAGAGGTGGTCGCGAGCGAAGAAGCTCGCACTATCAAGAGGATCCTTTGCAGAGTTAAGGGGGCTCGCGGTTTGTAAGAATGAAACACGCTCGGGGTGACGACGCAGGCCCCTCGACTTCGCTCGGGGTGACGACGCACGCCCCTCGACTTCGCTCGGGGTGACAACACACGCCCCTCGACTTCGCTCGGGGTGACAACGCACGCCCCTCGACTTCGCTCGGGGTGACAACGCACATCGTAACTTTGCCATGTGCAACAAGAATCAGCTGAGACCAAAAAGGTCGACTACCGCCTCCTACGCCGACTGATAGGATTCCTAAGACCC
>JAPLFN010000118.1:6510-8266 GCA_026390655.1 Candidatus Kapaibacterium sp. | reverse complement strand
TGTACCTTTGTGATTGGGTTACATGCCGATAAACACTTGCCATGTTTGCTCCATGGTTGGTCTCTGAAAAGAGTTTGTTTCGTCGGCAAGTAACCCTTTTCTTTTGACCTACCCATGTTGCACTTCGAACTTGAATTCAGCTTGTTAAATACGTAGTGATCCTTCCCATTGAGACCAATGCCAACAGTGTTAGGAAGGGGCTTAGTCGTGCTTGGATCAGTACCTACAACATTATCGCGGATCATGATTCTGCTGCAGTCTCTGGAACTGATGAGAATTCCGGTTCCGTCGTTCCCACTGACGATATTGTTACGAATAGTATCATCAGACGATTGAAAAATGCTTATGCCAAAGCCGATATTGGGAATTGTATCGGATGCAGTCTCGTTCACGCCGATTCGATTGCTATAGACCCGCGAGAACAGAGATAGATTTCTTCCATCGAGATAGATTCCTCCCCACTCATTACCACCTACAAGGTTGTGATGGATATTCTGACGTGCATCCTCGCTGTGGATTCCATATCGTGAATTCGACTTCTTGTGATAGGTTTCATCGATCCCTACGGCACAGTATTGAATCTCGTTATCGGAACTACCCTCAATAAAGACGATGCCCGACCCTCCGTTGCCAGTACATCCATATACGTAGTTACTATAGTAGCCTATTCGTTCACCGCCTACAACATTGCGCTTAGCTCTATTGAAGTTCATACCAGGACCATTGCAGTTGCGAATGATGAACTTCTCAATCAGGCCATCGTTGGCTTGCCATACTAAGCCCGAGCCATTGATATTCTCGATCTTCAGATTGCGAACGATGGACCCGTCGCCCGAGATAAACAGCCCGTGGGTCACCGAGGAGTTGTTCGCGCCGCTAATCACTAGCCCCTTGCCATCAAACGTAACCTTTGGAGTAATCGCTGGTAGCGGACTGGAGATGGTCAGCGTTTTGTACTCTAATTCTGCTGACACCGAGAGTGTAGCAGCAACGCTGCGTTTATTGATGTTTTGGATTGCAGAGCGAAGAGTCGCAGGTGCAAACGTGTTGTCCGTTAGGTCCGCGTCTGGCAGGTCAGAGAGCGAGGTAACGACGTATTGCGCTGACATGGTAGCAGCTGCAAGGAACGTGAGAATAGCGAGTATCAGTCGTAGCTGAATACGCATAGTTTCTCCTATCTGGGTATTGGTGTGGAACATACGGAGAAAACCTCCCCGTTGTCACGTAATCGATACTCCCGGCGTCTTACTCTCCCGGCGTGATGCCGGTAGACATATTTGCCGGGAGTGGTTCCCGTTGTCATGATGCCGGGAGTCTTACTCTCCCGGAATGACGCCGGGAGACATACTTACCGGGAGTGGTTTGATAGAGTTGTCACGATTCAGGCAATTGCACGCACATAGAGTGGTAACCCACTACCACCATTATTTCTCGAGGTTTCCAATGCCAGCTCGTTCAACTATTGCCTATGAAGGCGAATACTACCACGTCTTCAACCGTGGCGCTCTTCGTATGACGCTCTTCTTTAATCCGAAGATGTATGATCTCTTTTTGAAGCTGCTGACCCTTTATGCAGAGAAGTGTAAGATCCGCGTCATCTCACTCTGCCTAATGCCCAATCACTTCCATCTATTGATAAGGGTTGAGAAAGGCGGATCTGTGGACCAGTTCATGCAACGACTCTGCTGCGGCTATTCGAGAAAGATCAACCGCTTCCTAGCAAGAACAGGTACGATCTATGAGGGCCGATACCATA
>JAPLFN010000118.1:0-6420 GCA_026390655.1 Candidatus Kapaibacterium sp. | reverse complement strand
GTAACGAGCGACAACTATTTTAAAGCTCTGTGCAGATACATTCATAACAATCCTGTTAAAGCGGCTCTAGTAGAACATCCGTCCTTCTGGGAGTACTCCAACTATCTCGAATGTCTCGGACAGCGCAACATGATAGAGGGCTTGCACAATACGGTAGCCGAGATGTTTGGCGGGCGCAGGCAATATGAGGCATTTGTCCTTGAAGGCTTGAAGTCCGGTCCCATAGGCGATGCAGAACTCGCTGATGACCTGGCTGAAATGAGAGCCGTGTAATTCATTCCGGGAGTCATGATGAATGACTCCCGGCGTCTTACTCTCCCGGCATCACTCCCGGCGTCTTACTCTCCCGGCATGATGCCGGGAGGCAGACGAGCACCACAACGCCCGCCCCAATAACATTCAGCCACAAAAAGCTCACAACATCAAGAGCGTAACACGAAATCACCGCAATCTCGGCAAGGATCGCAGCAACAAAGACCATCGTGCCCTTGGCACGCTTCACGTAGAAGGCCACTAAGAATATGCCAAGTATCGGACCATAGAACAGGCTGCCCAAGATATTCACGGCCTCGATAAGGGAGCCCATTCTCGTTGCGAGCATACTCACACCGATACAGAAGAAGCCCCATACAAATGTGTGGATGCGCGCCTTCTGCACCGTGCCCACGTCACCAACGTCGTGACCTCTAAAGAGCAAGTGCAGGTCCACAAGGCTAGCCGTTGCTAACGAATGAAACGCCGCACTGATACTCCCCCATGAAGCTAAGATCACAACAGCAAAGATGAGACCAATGAGTCCCACTGGTAGCGATGTGCGGACGAAATGAAGAAACACGTAGTTCGTATCGCTTGATTCAGCCATCCCCTGTCGTTTCACAACGTCTCGAAACTCGCCACGAAGCGCTTTGACCTCGGAGCGCGCCTTCCCGAACGATGCCCTTGCGCTTGTAGCGTCTTCCCCCGACGTCAATACGTCCGCAGAAGCTACTCGTAGTCGCACATTCGCGTCTTCCCATCGCTCCTCAAGTCTTTGCACCTGCGCCGGCTGAGCCTCGCGCACACGCTCCACCACTGCTTGATTGAAAAACAAGGGGCTTGGCAGTACGGAGTACAATGCTACAAGCAACGCACCTATGAAGAGAATGCCGAACTGCATGGGGATCTTTACGAGGCCGTTGAGGAGGAGGCCGCGTCGACTCTCGTCGGTGTTCTTGCCGGTGATGAAACGTCCTACCTGACTCTGATCTGTCCCGAAGTACGATAACGCAAGAAAGAAGCCCCCTACTATGCCACTCACGAGATTGTATCTATCGTGCGGATCACTTGAGAAGGTGATCACGTTCAGCGACCCGCTCGCACCTGCTAGGGTGAGCGCGTCACCAAAGCTCATTCCATTCGGCATCGATCCAACGAGCACAAAGGCAGCAACTACCATCGATGCAAGGATGATCCCGAACATCAATGTTTGAGTATGTGCCACAGCACGTGCACCACCCCTCACTGTGTAAAGCAACAAGAGTCCGCCCACGAGTGTGTTCGTGAGATAGATATTCCATCCCATGATACTCGAGACAATGATGCTCGGAGCATAAATGCTAATGCCTGTGCTGAGTCCGCGTGAAAGAAGAAAGAGAACGCTTGTTACTACCCGCGTCTTACGGTCGAACCGCTTCTCGAGAAATTCATACGCAGTGAAAACGTTCTGCTTGCGGAAGATGGGGATGAAGGTGATGCAAATCACAACCATCGCGATGGGCAGTCCAAAGTAATACTGCACAAACCGCATTCCGTCCGTAAAGGCTTGACCCGGCGCACTGAGAAAGGTGATCGCACTTGCCTGCGTAGCCATCACACCAAGTAACACTACATACCATGGCAACGAACGATCAGCACGCAGATACGCGTCGGCATCTTGCTGTCCCCTACCGCGCCACATTCCGTAGCCAACCATTCCTACAAGCGTGAGCCCGAATACAAACCAATCGATGATGCTCATCGCCACACCTCTGTGAACCACGCATACGCGATGATCTGCGCAATCAGGAAGATGAGCACCCCCACGTACCAACTCCGCCAACGTCCTTGGTCGTTCTGCTCGATCACTTCATCGAAACAAGGTTTGCAAAGAGTCTCATTGCTCCAGACACACCAGCAGGAAGCTCACGAAACAGCGACAACGAACACGAGATATAATGCCCCTTTCCAACTTTTGCATAAAGAAGAGATCCTGTAAGGGGCTGCTCTTTTACATCATGCATGGAGAGAATCGATTCGTAGCGCTCGTCATACTCAGACGGGAAATACAACCCCCGCTCTTGCACCCAGCCGTTAAAGTCTTCCGGCAGAATCTTGTTCGGGGTGTTCAACAGTGCATGTTCAGGCTTTAGCACTACAACCTCTGCATCCTCTTCGGTTACACGCTTGCTGGTAAGGGGCAAGGGGTACGGACCCAATTGTTTGGTGGACATATCCTGCGTGGTGTTGTACTGCATCACGAGGGTACCACCACGTTCAACATACGTGAGAAGTGCAGGCATGAGATACTGCATGCTCTTGTGAACGTTTATCGCACGAATGCCAACAAGCACTGCATCGTATGTTAGCAATTCATCTGTCCGTAGGATCATAGCATCGTCTATCTCGTCCACTGTTACACCAAGTCCGCGCAAAAACTCCGGAGCATATTCGCCGGCACCCGCAACGTATGCGATTCGCTTGGCCGTTATCTGAACGCCACGCGAGTCGGGAACATAGATCTGCGCAGGTGTGGTGTATTGTACGGTTGGAAGGTGATCGTATGTTATGGCCTTCACCTGACGTGTGTAGATAACACCATTGACGTCGAATCCTACGCGGAGTCTTGTGCCGGCATTCTTCGGTAGTGGAATAGTGATTAACGTATCGGTGTTCGCTCTCATTGAGATATCACTAGCCACCGTTGGCTGTGCACCGTTCTCGCCGCTGATCACAAGACGAGCGTTTGTTACGGGCTTGTATGCACGCACACGCACGCGAGCGTTAGGCGATGTCTCAACGAGCTGCGTTGGTTCAATACTTACCGGCGGTACAATGCGCATTGCTTCGATCATATCGCCACGGAGTGGTTCAAGCTTCTTAAAGCAGATCGGCAGCCGCATGCTGATCGTGTCGCTATCAACGCCGATCATCACGGTAACACCGTAGGCCGATTCCAACGTCGGCTCTATTCGTTTGTTAAGGGGCGTGTTGGTTGTAAAGGTGAAGAGGCTTTTGCTCGACTCTGTTGCAAGCCAGTACGGTTGTACAATTGGTACGCTTTGTGGAACGAGAGTTGCGACGTCAATTGTCACGAGCGAGTCTTGCGGAAGTGCTATGTTCTCGCGAAGTGCACCATCAGGCCAACGGGCAGACACGAGCTGCACGGTACGTCCGGCACGTGTTGTTATGCGAAGTGTGGTACGAAGTGAGTCGCCAACTACAGCAATAGCAGTGCTTGTTGTTACCTCTGCAGAAAGCCCCATACAAGAACCAATGATCGATTCTATCTCGGCAAGTTTCAAGGAACGCCACTCCACATCATTTACCGTGCGAATCATTGAACGGATACGAAGAAGAGCAATCAAGGAGCGCTCCGGATGAAGCATGTCATACGAAGAGATCACGTCATCGATGGCTGTACCAATGTCAGCACGCCCAACTCGCTGCCATGTAGTATCGATATTGTCAAAGAGACTTACTCTTGGCTCTGGGCCCCACAGTGTTGCGAAGAACTCGGGTTGTACACCTGGTGTACTTGGCGTGCCAGCCCCTTGACTACGATGAATGCTTCTGCTTATTCCAGCGAGTTCACCATAGCCCATTCCGATGAGCGGATCGTACTGACCTACCTCGAGTTTGAACATTCCTTCGCGCACAGTGCTTCGATTGCCAAAGCGGAATGCGTTAAAGAGGAGTCGTGTAGGCTTCCATGGTGTTGTGCCTTCTAGGAGCACATCAAGTCTGGACTTATCCCACTGAGACAGAGACAACGTTCCATTACAAAAGGCAACCGCATGCTCTGCGATGATTGCCGATGCAGAGTGTTGCCCATGACCTGCCATGCTGTCCTTTGGGAAACGGCAGATCACAACATCCGGACGGAATTGTCGGATTGTGCGGACCGCATCAGCTATCAAGACAATCGAATCCCACTGACGAAATGTTTCTTCCGGATTCTTTGAGAATCCAAAGTCAACTGCGCGCGCAAAGTATTGTCCAGCGCCATCAAGCTTCCGAGCTTCCAGGAGTTCATACGTTCTAATCAGACCTAGGGCAGCCCCTTGCTCACTACCGATGATATTCTGTCCTCCGTCACCTCTGGTAATGGACAGATAGGCAGTACGGATATGTCGTCCCGTTGCGAGCCATGATAGAAGTCGTGTGTTTTCATCGTCCGGGTGAGCAGCAACATAGAGGACGCTCGTGAGCGACCGCAGGCGTTGCATTTCACCGTAGATGCGAGCCGATGTTAGGGGGCGAATGGGCTGCGCCGAAGCGCTTATGAGAAAAACGCAACCGATTGCAATCGAAATGAAGGTGCGCATTAATTACTTCAGTGTGCTAATCAGATCTTGAGCATACTTCGTGTATTCAGCTTCGCTGGGAGTTCCTTTAGCAACCTCGATGGTCTTATTGGCGGCTTCGCGCGCTACGTCGTTCTTGCCGAGCTTAGCTGCGATACGTGCCTTCATCATGAAGAGCCAATAGCCTTTCGGATTTTTTTCTGCTGCCTTCGACGCATAGTCAAGAGCGACGTCAAGATTTTGATTTGTCTCGAAGTAGTAAGTAGCGGCCTGCTGATACGGAATCGTCGGGTTGTTGATCGCCTTTTCGATATTGGTCTTGAGTCTCTCTTGATTGTTTGCCTTGACAGGCACGCTCACATGCACACGCTCCCATGCGAGGTCGATCGTACATGATGAGAACGAGATGTTGCCAATAGAGATGGTGAACGTCTCAACAGCCTCCGGTAGCGTTGTTGGCTTCACCTTCAGGCGGACGACGTCGTCCTTGGTTTCATACCCCATTGCTCCCCAATTCCCTGTGTTCTTGTTGAGGATGATCTCCCATTCACTCATACCCGGCACGGAGTAGAATGAATATGACCCGGCTTTCACTGTTGAGTCACCGATCATAACATCTTCACCGAACGTGACCTTTGTCGCCGCGTTTGCACCTGTGCGCCAGACTATGCCATAGGGCACAAGATCACCGAAAACAGTCCGACCACGCATTGATGGCCTACTATAGACGATTTCCATCTTTGACGTAGAGAACTCTTGTGAGATCGTGCTTGTTGGGCTAAGCGCAGGGAGTTTAAGATCTTGAGCGGACAGTGGCAAGCTGACTAAGGCCGTAGCTAGCAAAACGAAGAGTATTTTCATGTGCAGTCACTTTCAATTGTTATGACGAATGGTGTTTGAACACAATTATAGCGCATTCGGGACAATGATGCCGGGAGTCTTACTCTCCCGGAGTGATGCCGGGAGTCTTATTCTCCCGGAATGATGCCGGGAGTCTTATTCTCCCGGAATGATGCCGGGAGTCTTATTCTCCCGGAGTGATGCCGGGAGAAACGAAAATGTCGGCATCGTCCCCTTGACAATGCCGACATTCTAACATTCACAGTGGTTCAAGTGCTTAAAAGTTCGGGTCGTCCGCACTTGGACCGTATGTTCCCGGAACAGGGATGTTCAACAGGCGAAGGTATACACCGAGCTGAGCACGGTGATGGATGATCTGGCTGATGGTCATCTGGATGACTTCATATTTGGTAGATACGCTATGGATGACGTCTCCTGACCGCAGCGTCCAGTTCTCATTAAGTGTCGCGTCATCCGCAGCGGCTAATGCTCCTAATCCGGATTGCAAAGATTCTTCTAGAATCTTCAAGAGATCCGCTGCAGATTCCACCGTTGGCGGGTTGTATGGCATCGTTGCGAAGTCCAGCTCGTTCGTCGTGAGTGCCAGCGTCACCCACGTCGGAAGATCCGCTACGTGTGTAGCTAGGCTCTTCAAAACCATGCTTTTCTCGTGTGGGCGAAAGTCTAAACTGTCGGCCTGGACACGCTCAAGCATCCGCGCCGACTTCCCACACTCCAGAGTAAGCTGATCTGCGAATAGCTTTAGTCTCATTCGATACTCCTTACGGTTGTGATTGATGAACAAATATATATACAAAACGTATAACTAGCGCTTCTATTTTTGACAACCGTTCAAATCTCCCGGAGTGACGCCGTCACGGAATGACGCCGGGAGTCTTACTCTCCCGGAATGATGCCGGGAGTCTTACTCTCCCGGAATGACGCCGGGAGTGACGCCCGGAATGACGCCGGGAGTCTTACTCTCCCGGAATGATGCCGGGAGTCTTACTCTCCCGGAATGATGCCGGGCGTGACGCCG
>JAPLFN010000077.1 GCA_026390655.1 Candidatus Kapaibacterium sp. | reverse complement strand
GCAACTGCGGCCGCGGATACGTTAGCTGCGGGAGGCACTGCAGCAGCAGCTGACCAAGTTTCTCGGAACGTCATTGCGCGTTCTCAAAGAGTCCGTGCTCAAGATCGATGGGCGCTAACCGGATTGCGATTGGGTATACCATCGAAGGCCTGGTATCTAGACGACACATTCAATAAGCTCACCATAAACTTTGCATATGCACAAGAGTTTGAGCGTTCACAGGTTGTTCAACAGCGATTTGATTGGCGCTGGAGATTTCGTATCGACTATGCGGTTACCTTGCCGGCAAAGTATGACGTCAGCCCCCTGAAATTTCTCACAGAGGTATGGGGCTTAAAGGCATACAAGGATATGAAGATCAATTTCTTGCCACAGACGATCACAGCAAATCTTGGCATGACACGCGCGCGAACCACGGAGCAGTCGCGGTACCTCATTCAGCCGAGTCCGATCATTCGAGAATTCATGGCTGAGAAGTCATTCGGATTTAACTGGAGATTGGTAGAGAACGGATTTCTGAGTCCTGTGATCGACTACAAGGTGGTTTCAGCATCAACCATGGTACCCCTTGAACTGGATGCAAATGGCGTACAACGAACTGGGCGGCAGATCGCAGATCAAATGTTCTTTAATAGCGGCGCATTGTTCAACTTCGGGAGCGACAACGTCTACGGGCAGACCATCACGATTTCAATCAAGCCTAGACTTCCGGATATCTGGGGGCTAAATCGCCTTCTCGAGACAACAGGGTCATACAATGTCGTCTATGGCCTTTTCGACCCACTACAACCAGACCCACGGCAACGTGACGTTGTACGTACCGCCCGATATGTCTCGAGTACACGATTGAGCCCAGTCTTTCGGTGGCGCCAATTTGGCGCTGAGATCTTCGGTCCAACGAAGAAGGGTGCGGACGACATTGGATCTGTACTTCAGGAAATATTCATTGGATTCGAGAATCTCACGTTTACGTTTAATCAAACAAACACAGCAGTCAACAATGGTGTTATGGGAGGTACGGGATTTACTAATCTATGGGCTCGTACGCTTACCTTCCGCGGAAATGATCCGATGTGGGGACCAAGTACGCCTTATCAGCTAGGTCTCATCACTGATCCTCATGGAGCCCTCTTACTACGAGGGAGCTCAGCATTCCCGTTCTTCAGATTTGAGACGACTACAGGGGCACGCCCCGCAAATGCAGTTATGCAGGACGACTATAACCAGAAGTCGAATTTTCAGTTTCAAACAAATCGTCCACTGTGGCCTGGGGCAACGCTAGACCTCAACATGCGTTCAGATGTTGGGTTTAGCAGAAATCAACGAGTCATAACAGACGCGGCCGGTAATCCTACCTTTTCAAATGTCATCAAGCGTGAAACAGTTGAGAAGAGTTTTATCAGCTTCCCTGACATGCCTTTCGGCATTTTTAATGACAACGTAGAGCACGTCATTAGTCTCTATAACGAGCGCAAGGTTGTCATTGAGGCAGACCCGGATACGTCAAGTCGAAACTCTAGACTTCTCGAAGCCTTGGCCACATCCTTCCGCGAGGGTTTTGAATCCCTTGCACTTTTTTCTGGTGATCTTGCCCGAGTAATGCCTTCGCTGAACTGGACGCTGAGATGGGACGGCATTGAGAAAATCGGTCCATTTAGAGGCATAGCACAGCGTATCTTCCTCGAACACGCATATCAATCGACCTACACTGAAAATGCTAGGATAAATGATAATGGTCGATTTATTGAAGTACAACAGATCAAGTCCGGTTTCACGCCACTCATAGGTCTCAATCTCTCGTTCGACGAAAGAAGACTTAACGGACTACTGACTGCGACCGCGAGGTATAACGTGACGACCACGCACGGTCTCAATGCGTCTGCACGAAGCACGATTTCTCGCGAGACCTCTCATGAGATTCAGATTCAGGCGTCCTATCTGCGGCGTGGTGTATCGCTTAAAATCTTTGGACTAGACCTTCAAAACGACCTCGAGTTTACGTTCAACACTCAGATTCGCCGAAATCTTCGTGCTCAGTACGATGTATTAAACTACAAGGGACCTGACGGGAGCGTTGTTGACGGCACAACTCAGATAATTATCGAGCCCCGTGCTAGATACACCATCAGCAATCGCGTTACGGCCTCGGCCTTCTTTCGGTATGAAGGCAATTTTAGTCAAGGGGCGGCTAATCCGGGATTCAGTACCACTCAGGTTGGGCTGGATATTCGGCTTTCGATCTCAGGAGGTCGCTAGCGTGGAACGTGCATGAAACAAGGGTTTCACGGAAACATGGCTGTTCGTACCTTTGCAATTCACAGTCTCACCATTAGCCACGCATTTGCGATCAGGGAGTTCGAAAGACATGGGCAAGATCATAGCGGTCGCCAATCAAAAAGGTGGAGTAGGAAAGACCACAACGGCAGTTAATCTAGCCGCATCCCTAGCAGCTGCTGAACAAAAGACGTTACTCGTCGATATAGACCCTCAGGCAAACGCCTCACATGGCTTTGGAGTTGAAACGGCCCAGTTAGACCGCACCATTTACGAAGTTCTCGTCAATGGCCTTGATGTGTCAAGCGTCATTGTAAAAACGCAAATGCCATTCCTCAATCTCGTTCCGTCACACATCAACCTTGTGGGTGCCGAGATCGAACTGGTTGACGTTCCTCGCAGAGAACATTTGCTCAAGAAAGTTCTTGACAAGATCAAGGACGACTTTGATTTTCTCGTTATTGACTGCCCGCCTTCGCTTGGTCTTCTTACACTCAACTCTTTGACGGCAGCAGACTCGGTGCTGATTCCGGTTCAATGCGAATTCTACGCTCTTGAAGGTCTAGGCCAGCTCTTGAACACTATATCGATTGTAAGGCGGACAACGAATCCACACCTGGAGATCGAAGGCGTATTACTGACGATGTATGATTCGCGTTTGAGACTTTCCAATCAGGTAGTAGACGAAGTGCGACGACACTTTGAAGACAAAGCTTGTCGGACAGTTATTTCACGAAACGTTAGGCTGTCAGAAGCTCCGAGCCATGGGAAACCAGCGTTGCTTTACGATGCATCGAGCATCGGTGCACAGAACTATCTAGAGCTTGCAACAGAGATTCTCACCAAGAACGGTGTGATCCCTGGTGCAGTTGCTGAGTAACAGAAGGACATTGTTGTGAAACAAGGGCAAGGACTTGGTAAGGGGATAGGAGCACTTATTCCGAAGGAGCTGCTTAGACCGGACTCAACTGCTCAGCAACTGTTGGCGGGTACAACAGATGAGGTGCTAGGAGTAGCCCAGGTAGGCATAGAGCGGATTAGTACAAATCCAGTGCAGCCCCGCCACCATTTTGATGAGGGGGCCCTAGAGGAACTCGCTCAATCAATTGCTGTTCACGGCGTGATCACACCGATCACTGTCCGGCCTCACTTTGATGGATATGAACTCATTAGTGGAGAACGTCGTCTTCGTGCCTCAAAAATGGCCGGCCTTACGACAATTCCTGCCTATGTGATCAACGTGGGTTCCGACGGCCAAATGCTTGAGATAGCACTCGTTGAGAATCTACAAAGAGAAGATCTCAACCCTCTAGAGGTAGCGATCGCCTACCAACGTCTCATCGAAGAATGCAATCTCAAACAAGAGGACGTGGCTATTAAGGTGGGTAAGGACCGCAGTACGGTTGCAAATTTCCTACGACTTCTAAAGTTGCC
The DNA here is from genome assembly GCA_026390655.1 of Candidatus Kapaibacterium sp. GTDB lineage: Bacteria > Bacteroidota > Ignavibacteria > Kapaibacteriales > Kapaibacteriaceae > UBA10438. The sequence continues at coordinate 6,910 of JAPLFN010000077.1, read as the reverse complement.
TCCAGACGCGCAGTCTGCCCTCCGCACAAGACGTATAACTATGGGACATGCGCGCGCGCTTCTTGCTCTTTCATCGGACATGACTCAGCTTGTTGTGCTTCGCGAGATCATCAAACGTGAGTTATCCGTTCGCAAAACAGAGGCTCTCGTGAAGGACTTAGAACTCGGAAGAAAAGAGCTTGTGAAGGGTGGTGAGATAAAGTCTACGTCCATTGGTGCCTCGAGATCGTCACCTCGGCCGGACTCCTCAACATCTGTCTCGGACATTGAGAACTCCCTACGCCACCTCTTTGCAACCCAGGTTCGGGTTCGCATGAAGAATGACGAGTCAGGATCGGTTGATATTGAGTTTTATTCGCTTGAGGAACTAGAGCGGTTGCTCGAAATGATGCTATCCATGAATGGTCAGGGTAACTCCTAATGGCGGCTGCCATAGTGTTCAACTCCCAATACCGTGTTCGATATAGCGACACGGATAAGATGGGTGTAGTATACTATGGCAACTATATGAGGCTCTTTGAGATTGGCAGGACGGAACTGCTAAGAGCTGCAGGACTTCCATATATAGAACTTGAGCACGACGGCTTCCTCCTTCCGGTGCTGGAGGCACATGCTGAATACCTGTCTCCTGCGCGATATGATGATGTGTTAGTGATCGCAACAAGCTACACAATGGAGTATTCGCCGATCATTGTTCTTGTTTACGAGATCAAGAAGTCTGATATCACACTTGTCCGAGGTTGGACACGTCACAGTTTTGTACGCGCAGGGGACTTCAAACCAGTGCGCCCACCACAAAGATTTTTTGACGCCATGGAGGCGTATAATAACAGGGCTGACTCATGAATCATGTACCCCGTGTCCTTGCCCTAGTGGTTGTGCTTGCATCGATAAATGCGTCCGCACAGCAGGCCACCATATTCCCGTTTTTGCGGAGTATGATGAGTGCTCGAATGGCAGGATTAGCAGGTTCAACAGTTGCCATGCCGAATGACCCATCAAATGTTGTTCTTAACCCGGCGGTATTGTCAACACTTGAACATCGCCGAGTCTCTGGTACATTCATAAAACACGTGCTGGATATCAATGCCGGCTATGCAACATACAATCAAGAGCTTGAGGACATCGGAACGTTCGCTGTTACGGCATCGTTCACGAGTTATGGGTCATTTGATCGCGCTAATGACGTTGGCACTATCAATGGCACGTTCGGCGCAAATGATGTTGTGTTCGGTGTTTCGTTCGCACGAGATTTGGATACCCTCATATCATATGGAATTACGGCCAAGGTGCTTCATTCGAGTTTGGATGACCTTGCCTCAACTGCACTAGCGGTTGACGCGGGATTACTGTTCCGTTTCCCTGCACAACGAACAAATCTGGGTGTGAGCATTCTTAATGTGGGCACGCAGCTTACCACCTATGATGGAACGCATGATGCTCTTCCACTCGATATGCGAATCGGTGTAAATCATCGTTTGCGCGGACTTCCTCTATTGGTGAACGTGTCGCTTAATCATCTGACAGACGACGTTACCTCCTTTTTTGACAGGTTTCTGAATTTCTCACTTGGTGGCGAACTATACATTGGCAAAGTGGTGCAGGTAAGAGTGGGATACGACAATGCCACGCGTAACACCAGCAACGTTAATGTAGCTACACAATTGACGGGCTTGAGCGCAGGAATTGGCCTAGCTCTACCTACCCTTGAATTCGACTATGCGATGAGTTCGCTTGGAGCTTCCACGCTGCTTCATCGTGTAAGTGTTGCGGTAAGAATTGACGGACAATGAACAAGCCCATTCTCATACCAAATCAAGAGCAACTCGTGAAGGCGGAGGCTGAGGTGCGTCGCGACCCGACCAAGGCTCTGTCAATTCTTGAACCACTGCTTGAGTCAGGCGATAGTTCGCTCCTGGATCGAGTGCAAGCCAAGCTTCTGGCTGCCAGAGCCTCGCTCTATCTTGGGCATTATGAGGCGGGAGAGGACCTTGCAAAGTCTGCTCTTGATTTGTCAAGGTCACAGGGATTGCGTCGATTCGAGGGGCTCTCCCAAAACGAGATAGGAATCTACCGCTTCGTTTCCGCAGATTTTCCTGCCGCCCTTGGTCATTATGCGATTGCAGAGGAGCTTTTGAGGGAGTACGGCAATGAGCTTGACCTCGGTAAGGTCTACTTGAACATGGGCAATGTCTACCAACGCACGAGTGATGAAATACTTGCCATTGAAATGTACGAGCGTGTTGCCGATATCGCTGTGCGTACGGGAGATGTGTTAACCGAGGCGAAGGTTTCGACGAATATGGCTGGGATGTATAGCAACATTTTGTACGATGTGGAAACTGCAGAGCGTTATTCTCGAAGGGCCATAGAGCTTTATGAGCGTCTTGGAGACAAGGTAGGATTAGGAAAGGCTTATGTCAATTTGGCTCAACAATTGCGAGTAAGTGATCGGATAAACGAGGCGGTGGATTACTTTCTCAAGGCTCTAGATTTACGAGCAGATCATGTTGAGACCACAGATTACTTTACGAATTACCGTGGGCTAATCTATGCCACTCTTCAACTTGGTGACGTTGGACGATCGCGAAGTCTACTGAACACAGCGTTCTCCCATTCGTATGCTAAGGCAAAATATCCGGGTGTTGAATACCTTTCAGAAGTTGAGGCATCTGTCCTTGCAGCTGAAGGCAGATATGCCGAAGCGTTGTTAGTTCTTGACGTCGTCGAGACGTGGATTGACGAGCACCAGTTCGAAGAAATGCGTCACGAACTATTGACGATCAGGGCAAGGTGTTTGAGAGGTTTGGGCCGCCTTGATGAAACGATCTCAATAATGGAAACGCTGATTGAGGAGCAACATCGGGCAACGAAGCTCAGAGCCGAGCAGAGACTTGTTCAGATCCGGGCTCACTATGATCTTGTGCAAGCTCGAACAACCGCAGAAGTTGAGCGTCTCCGCAATGTAGAACTCGCTGCGGCTCTTGAAGAATCAACGCGTCTTCAACGACAGAACGAGGAGTATTTAGCATTTATGGCTCACGAGTTAAAGAGCCCCCTTACCACGATCCGCTCAATAGCAAATCTTATGAAGTCGGATAAGGTCTTGACCCCATCTGATAGTCTTCTCTATAGTACTGAAGTGTTTGATATTTCGACGAGGATGTTTGACCTCATAAGCCAGGTATTGGAGCGCGGTAGGGAGATCTCCAGCCCATCTGCGAATAAGATCGATGTGAGTACAGTGTGGGGACACGTTGTTGGTATGTGGCGTCATCGTGTTGCAGAAAAACAGATCCAGGTACATACGGATTTCATTGACGGACCCTTGTATGTTCTTGGGTCGGAGGGGGTGATTGTTTCTATTCTAGATAACCTTATCTCCAACGCTGTCAAGTTTTCCAATGTGGGCTCTCGCATTGATATTCAATTGAGATCAATTCCAAACAACGATGGATCAAACCGTCTTCTCCTTTCATTACGTGATCAGGGGCCGGGTTTGACTGCACAGGACCTTTCTCGACTGTTTATAGCATTTGGCCGACTCTCCGCACAGCCTACTCAGGGCGAAGACTCAACAGGACTGGGACTTCTTATCGTAAAGCGAGAGGTAGAGGCCCTAGGAGGTAGGGTCTGGTGTGAGAGCGTTGCCGGCCAAGGGGCTACATTTTTTGTTGAACTCCCGATCGATTCTGGCTCAGATCAAGTAGCAGAAGTAAAGCGGACGTCGTGACAACATATCGTGCGTTCCATGTTCGATGGACCATTCCTCTTCTTCTTGCCTGCTGTGCGCTCTGGACTGCATCGCCCTCGCCGCTCACCGCTCTAGTCCCTTTGTTGGGCCTCTGTTTGATTGTAGTCGTGTTCACATTTCCGTGGGATAACTGGGCCGTAGCTCGTGGAATATGGAACTTCCCTGATGACCGATTGTTGTTCAGAATTCGAAATCTGCCAATTGAAGAGGTGTTGTTCTTTGTCATACAGACGCTTCAAGTGGGTCTACTTGTTTCTGCACTCGCTTCGTGGTTCCCGTCGCCGCATGATCGTCAGGTGGAGTTTGACGAACCGATATTGATTGAAATCATAGGCTTCTTGGTGCTCTGGGTAGTTGCAGGTGTATCGACCCGTCGCGTTAGAAAAATAAGGTTGAGAATTACCTATGCTTGGCACCTTTTGTACTGGTTCCTTCCGGTCGTTATCGTCCAATGGATTTTCGGGTGGGTGGTTCTAGGGCCACACATTTACATAATCACGTTGTCAGCATTTCTTATCGGTACTATCTTGACCGCATCCGATGTTTGGGCTGTTCGAAGAGGGATCTGGTTTTTTGACGAGCGTCAGATCACTGGTCCTAAGCTAGCAACTATATTACCGTGGGAGGAAATCGCATTCTTCTACATTACAAGCATAGTTGTTGCGCAGAGCATGGTGCTGTTCCTTCCCATCAATGCTCGGTAGTAGTTTGTTGTTTCATTTGACAGTTCATGGCACAAAGGTTCATGGAGCATTTTAGATTTGATCTTGTGGCAGGACCGTGGTGGGCATACGCTCTCTGCCTGGCAGCAGCTTTGGCTATCTCTGTGTTCGCGTATCAACGAACGAATCCTCCGTTGACGGCTCGTTCGAAGTACACACTTATATTATTACGTTCGTTGGGTTTGGCCTGCCTGATCATTTTGCTGTATGAACCAATTATCCGTTTTATACGGAGCGAAACAACGTCATTACGTGTAGCAGTGGCCGTTGATGTTTCGAGCTCAATGTCCATAACAGACAAAGAGGGTAGCCGAGCGCAAGCCACGCAAGAAGTACTGCAGAGATTGCGATCTAGTCTCGATGATAATGTCGATTTCTATGCCTTTGATGAGAGCCTTCACCAGTTATCAGATCTATCCATTGATTCACTAAGGTTCAATGGATTTCGCACAGATATTGCTCGTGCCATCAGTGGGATCTCCAATCAGGTTGGCGCTCGTAATTATGGTGGAGTGGTTTTGATTACTGATGGTAATCACAACGCTGATGATGCCCCCATACACACTGCAGAGGGCAGTGGGCTTGGGGTCTATTCAGTAGGCATTGGAGATACCGTGCCACCTCGTGACATCCGGGCATCGAGCATTTTAGTGAGCGGTATTGCTGTCATGGGAGTGCCCCTTCCCGTGACCTTGGAGATCACACAGTCAAACCTCGATGATGGCGATGTTGTTGTTGTATTTGAAGATAATGGAGTGGAGATAGCCCGTGAGAGCGTGCCTGTGCGTCGCGGGGTTGGGAAGCAATCCGTTACGATTACCTGGACGCCGAAGTATGACGGGATTCGGAAAGTTGGTATTCGGATACTGCCAGTCGATGGAGAGTTCACTTCTCGGAACAACGCGATCCAAGATTTTGTCACAGTGCGAAAAGACAAGCGGAGGGTCGTGCTTTTTGCTGGAGCGCCGAGTGCAGATGTTTCATTTGTGAAGGCTGCAATTTCTAAGGATCCTTCGGTCACGGTTCTTACCTTTATACAAAAGCAGGGGTCGGAATTCTATGAAGGGATTCTCCCTGCCAACGTACTCGACGACGTTGAAGCAGTTATCCTCATAGGTTTCCCAACGTCGTCGTCACCCCGAGATGTGATCGAGCGGATCGGCTCCGCTTGTGCTAAGGGACGGTCACTTCTGTTCATTCCTTCCTTGCAAACGGACTATTCAAAGCTCGGTCCATTCGAGAAAGTCTTGCCATTTCGAGTAGGGGGCTCAAGACCCCAAGAGTTTCTCGTGACACCCGACGTTTCGCGCAGTGCGTCATCTGATCCAATCTTGAAGTTGCAGGGCACAGAAGCAGATATGGACCTGTGGAATATGCTACCTCCAATCTATCGTACAGAGACCTTTGTTGAACCTGCTGCTGGTGCCGTAACACTAGCCACCATTCGTGTGGGAAGTGCGCCGTTAGATGAACCTCTCTTGATCAAGAAGGAAGAAGGGAACATTCGTTCTTTAGCGTTAATGGGATATGGCATTTACAGGTGGAGGCTCATGGGGGGAGGTCCTGCTGCCTCACGCGGAGTATCTACGGTTGACGTGTTGGGAACGTTTCTTACGAATTCTCTGAAATGGCTCAGTGTACGAGACGATAGCAAACGCGTCAGGATCCGAAGCACCCACGCATTTTATGCAGCCGGAGAGTCAGTGGGAATCATCGCGTCTGTTCAAGATCAGACTTATGCTGTGGTTGATGATGCCGATGTCAAGGTAGTGATTGCGGGCGCATCTCAGAAGCGTGAGATAGTGCTTACCTCACAAGGGAGCGGACGATATGCATTCGACATCGGACCCCTCGTACCAGGCGACTACGCGTATACCGGCACAGTGACGCGTCGGGGCGCTCAGATCGGAACCGACATTGGTCGATTTACGGTAGGGGATCTCGGGCTGGAAGCAAGTGCGTCCACTCGCAACGTTGAACTATTGCAAAGCTTGGCGCATCGCACGGGAGCACTTTCGGTTTCTAAGAACGGCGTGGATGAATTACTTCGGGTATTGAGGTCTGACCCTCGGTTCCAACCCATCGCTCGCACTATTGAACGCGAGCTTCCGCTCTACCATCTTCCTTGGTTGACATTGTTTGCTGTTCTGTCCTTTTCGGCAGAATGGTTCCTTCGTAAGAGACGTGGTTTAGTCTAAACAATGTCGAAAGTTCTTCCTCTAGAACTTGCCACTCTCTATGACCTTCGCCGGGACGAAATTTTAGAGCGATTGGCTGATTTCGCTTCGGTCTCACAAGATCAGTGGTTCTATGAACTTTGCTTCTGTCTGTTGACGCCCCAGTCTTCGGCCTTACACGCAAACACCGTCATTGAGAAGCTTAAGCATCTTAATTTCCAACGGGATGGCCAGGATGTCTTGCATATTCTTCGATC
>JAPLFN010000114.1 GCA_026390655.1 Candidatus Kapaibacterium sp. | reverse complement strand
GGTAGCGTCGAGTCGACGACTCGACGTTACAGGGGCCGCGCGATAGCATGCTATCGCGTCAGGGTTCCTGCATTTCGTAGCTTTGGCATATGCTTGTTCGTTCAATACTGATTTTGATCTTCTGCACTCTTGTGGTTGATCTGTCTGCCCAACGGCAGGCGGAGAACTGGTATTTCGGAGAGTTCGCGGGGTTGAACTTTGCAGGTACAGACCCTACGGTGCTGCTCGATGGGGCAATGACCACGCGCGAAGGGTGTATAACGGTATCGGACACACTCGGACGGTTGATGTTCTACTCGGATGGAACTGATGTTTGGACGCGGAGGCATGGCCGCATGCCCAATGGAGTTGGACTCTTCGGTAATCCGTCATCAACGCAATCATGTATCGTAGTGCCGTGGCCGGGAAGGCCGACGCAGTATTTCGTGTTCACTGCAGATGCTATTGAAAACAACTACTTCTTTGGGTTGAACTATTCCGTAGTCGACATGTCCGCCAATAGTGGTGACGGGGACGTTACCACGAAGAATCAAGTAATGCAGAAGCTCACGTCCGAGAAGATCACTGCCGTTCGGCATAGCAACGGTGTTGATGTATGGTTAATCTCACACGACATAGGCAACAACGAATTCTTGGTGTACATCATTACCCGCAGTGGTGTGAACACTGTGCCATCACGGCAGCGCCTTGGACCCGCTGTTCTTGTTGGCGATATCGGCTATCTCAAAGCAAGTTCTCTGGGGACGCGACTTGCAATGGCCACATCGGTTCCGGGTCGGCTGAACATTTTCCGTTTTGATCGCACATCAGGTATCATATCCGCTGCGACCCAGATATCTAATCAATTGACATATGGGATTGAGTTTTCTCCAAGCGGTCGATTTCTATATGCTTCGTCGTACCTCGATCTCGGTATAGATCAATATGATCTTTCACTCCCGGATGCAAATGTTGCGTCATCGCGCGTTGTTATTGGTCGCACAACAGCCCCTTCCAATGGGGCTCTCCAACTCGCACCAAATGGACGTATCTATCTTGCTCATGAAGGTTCCCCAAACATCAGTGAGATCGCTCTGCCGGATCTGCGCGGTCTAGGATGTTGGTACCGAGATCGTGCGGTAGATCTCGGTGGCAAACGTTCACGACTTGGTCTTCCAAACATGTTCCCGGCGGTCTTCTCTCCTGAGACCACGTATGAGATCAAGGCGAGCGGGGGATGTGTAGGAGACACGATTCCGTTTGTGTTAGAACCAGCTGACTCCGTCTTGAACCTGCAATGGGATTTTGGTGATCCAACGAGTGGAAGTGCGAACCGTGGCTTTGGCAATAATGTACGACATACGTATCGTGCTACCGGCACGTACGATGTGAGGGTAACGTATCGAACGATGTCTGGTTTTGATCAAGAGCGGTTCATTACGATAACTATCGGCGCACGTCCTTCTATTAGTGCCGGACCTGATCAAACGATCTGTAAGGGGCAGGCAGTTGTATTGCAGGCACTAGGTGTTGCGCAGTTTTCGTGGTCGCCCGGTTCACTCCTTTCAGATTCTACATCTGCACGACCTCGTGCTACCGTTACCCAGACCACGCGATTCATACTCACAGGCAGAAGTCCTGAGGGTTGTGCATCGTATGACACGATGATCGTGAACGTCCTTGAAGGCTCTGTTACAGTAAGTGCCGACACTGCCGTTTGTGCCGGCGTGTCTGTTAAACTCAAGGCATCGGGCGCTCAAACCTATGAATGGTCACCCGCGCTTGGACTCAGTGATCCGCGCATTGCAGAGCCCCTTGCCACTCCGCCACAAACAACACGATACCGAGTGATCGGCAAGGCCGCTTCGTGTGTTGATACAGCATACGTTACGGTTACCATTAATCAACCACCGCAAATCACATTGTCGAAAGATGCCTCCACATGCGCCGGAGTAGACGTAACGATTGAGGCACGTGGAGGTGTGAGATATCGATGGACGCCTGCAGCAGGAATTCCCGATCCAACGTTGTCGACCATCGTGGTGCGTCCAGTAAAGACCACAACGTACACCGTCTACGTATTCACCGCCGAGGGATGCGAAGATTCCGCAACTGTAACCGTCACCGTTGCAGGGAGCGTTACTGTTCGTCTCTCACCAGATACAACCATTTGCAAAGGAACGAGTGCAACGCTTCGATGTAGTAATGGCGGTGTAGTGCAGTGGACAGACAGAACCACGGGCGCAATCGTAGCGGGAGGCACAGTTAATGTGAGTCCGGCGATAACCACATGGTATGTAGCCGACGTTACGGTAGGGGGCTGCACAGGTCGCGACAGTGTGCGCGTAACCGTTGTACCTGGTCCACTCTTAACGATCACACCTGACACGTCGATATGTGAGGGCGACACGCTAGCGCTTCAGGTGCAGGGTGCGCCGACCGTTGTATGGTCACCACGAACGGACCTCGAGTATTACGATCGTCCCACTACGCGCGCTTGGCCTCGTGCAACCACAACATATTCCGTTACGGCAAACAACGCCGGTTGTGTCTCAACGGCATCTGTGAAGGTCACCGTATCTCCGCGTGTGGCCATCGTGCTTCAATCAGAGCAGATCGCATCTACTCCCGGTAGCACTGTAAGCGTTCCGATCACAGCCGTGAGCAACATCGTTGGACTAGAACCGATTATTCTCTCAGTTCGTGCGCCAGAATCACTTGCATTAGTTGATGTTGTGGCGCAGCCGGGACTTCGTGAACTTTCAAGAGTTACGATCGGACAAGATCAAGTAACTACCTATGAAATTGCCGATGTATCTACAGCTCCCATTCTTTGTGAACTTCGCTTGTCCGTCTACCTCTCTGCGAGCGCAGAGCGCGTCGTAACATGTTCGGCATCACCACGTGGCTGTGCTAGTGACGGTTCGATGAACATCGTTCTCGACATTGGGCAATGTGCGGGACCGATGCGAGCGGTATTGATAGGACTGCAAGCCCCCTTGTCAATTTCCGCAGATCCGCTTCCCTTTGATGAAAAACTTAACCTGCATTGGACCAGTTCTTCTATTGGACAACACACCATCGAGCTCTTTACGAGTGAGGGTGTTCTCCTCCGCACGGAAACATGGTTTAGGTCAGTTCATTCGCCAACCTCCGGGCATATAACTGTTACGACCAATGACTTGGGCTCCGGCGTATATCTTGTACACCTCAGAACGTCAAGCGGCACTTCTTCCTTTGTAAATATTCATCAACCGAGGTAGGTCTGGATATTCCGCATTATGTGATCACCATCTATGTAAAAAAGCAAGTCATGGCATCCAGAATTTAGTCTGCTGAGAAAAATGCTTCATGCCGCTCGCTGTTCATCCATCTATCAGCGGTCCGACGCTGAGTCGGCCGCAAGTCCAAATTAGAAGGTGGGGACGCACTCAAATTCCAGCGGTCACTGCAAGCAGGCCGCAACGTGGTCATTGCAAATCCCCACCAAAGACAGCGTAGTCGACAATGTGATTCATGAATGTGTTGCTCGTTGATATGGATTCTTGTTCTTAAGAACAGCATAGACGATGTTCAGGACTCGACGTGCGACAGTCACGACCGCTTTCTGTCCTGGCTTCGTCGACCGTTTGCGCTCATAGAGGTCTGCGAAGTGCTGCTCACATCGAATGGCTGTCCACGCGCACTGGATCAGCATCGACCGTAAGTCAGTCTGGGCACGACGCTGAATAGGCATGGAACGATCCGATGATCCGCTTTGGTGTTGCATCGGCACTAGGCCGACGTAACTAGCCAATTGATCCGCTGTCGTGAAGCGCTCAATGGGACCAATCTCGGTCAGCAGGCTCAAAGCTGTCAAGCGGCCGATGCCCGGGATGCTCGTCAACAGAAACATCTTGTAGGCGTAGCGCGGGGTAGAGGCCAATTCATTCAGAACAACAAGGTGAGGTGCATAGCGTTGCTTGCGATGATCATACTCCTCTAGCAGTGAATCAAAGGCTCTCTGTGATGATGGCGTCGGCAACGTCTGCTCACCAAGCCACTGACGGAAGCCGGCTGACCAGGACGAGTTATCGTACTGCTTTGGAAGTACGATCCCGTGCTTGAGCAAGCGCATCTTGAGCGCATTCTTGACGGCGTTGAGTTCACGCACCATCTTGAGCCTGTAACGAACGAGTTCACGATCACCCTCGACTTCTTCGTCTGGGATCCAGATTCCGCGCAAAGCATCGGCGCTGAGCGCCTTGGCGATCTTTGCACTATCTGAACGGTCATTCGTTGTTGTACGCTGTTTGTCCGTTGTGGGAATATCCGCAGGGTTAACGACTAGCGTCGGGACATGAAGTTCCAGAAGGTGTCGGTGCAAGCTAAATCCACAGAAGCCTGCCTCATACGCTGCCAGTATTTTGCAATCACCATGTTTCTGCTGCAGTCCCAGAATGTAGGCGTCAAGCTCTGCCGTGGGCACGTGAGCCTTGCTGTGATAGCTGTGTTCGTTGAAGACCGTCACACTGATAAACCGCTTGTGCACATCCAAGCCGAGATACAACATTGATGCTTCGGATTGTTGCTGTGTCTGTTGTCCGTTGAGTTGCATGGTTCCACCTGTAGAATGGTTTGATGATCTGATTTCAATTCTACAACAGTTCCAGAGTTATGCTGCTTTTTTAACATACGGTCAAAATCCGCATGGGAGTGACCACTCAACATTGAACTCCAACTCAGAGGCAACTACAATCTAGCATTGGGCTTAGCAAATCAGAACACCATAAAATGCGGTGGTCAGTTTCGCGCGGAATAAGGTGGTCAACGCGAGCGGAATCTCCACTCCCCTCACGGATTTCATAAATGGTAGGAAAAGATAGGAAACCGAGAAACGATTGCGTAATTATACGGCTACTGGTCTCAAAGTGCGTCATGGACTCTACATCGACTAAGCGGCGGCGGACTCGTAGCGGCTGCAAACTGTCTCTTTTCCCAAGTTCTGAATTGAGGTCCCCGATGAAGTCTTTAGTTCTATTACTCATGATTGTTTGGAGTTACGCTGCCTTTGCCCAACCGCCATGTTATCAGAAGTACGTACCGCCGTACTCAACTATGTCGCTGCCGACCGTGCTCCCTCCCCTCAATTCAGGAATGGGTCTTAATGAACTCATAGCACACATCGTTCTTGACTCCGTTTGCCGGACTTTGGAGTCACCTCAAATTGATTCCTTTATACAGGCGAGAACAACGTGGGACGACACCCTCAAGTCGTTGCTCAAATACACCACTATATTAGTTGACAACAACCCCTTAACAGTTTTTGGAATCAATAATGCAATTAGCCCGTGGCGAATGTCCTTTCCTGTAGACGTAAGAAACTCTCTTGCAAAAGCCGTAGTGCAGCACTCTCCTTCGCCCGGTCTTGATGTGCCGATCTCCACTTGTGACTACATCTTACGGGTGACAGTTCAAGACACAATCAATTTTGTTGATACGAGCGCCCAGATTTCTAAGACTTCGCGCGTATCAACAAGTACAATATCTACTGTCGTCATGGGACACCTGTATCCAACATGCACGACCCAAGCACTTGTGACAAGTCCCGCAACCACTGTTGACTGCATTACTTTCGATACTCGGATGGAGAGAGTCAGCTACGCCCGACAAGAGCAAGGGCTTACGTCAGACTCCACGACTATTGCTTCAATTCTACCGAAACCCAGCCGACAGTATCTTCTCTTTCTCAAGCTAACTAAGCTCTGCAGTCAATCTGCATCTGTTCACTTCACGATTTACCCAGCTTATTGGGTCGGTTCGCAATGCGGAGTTTACGAAATCGTGGACTCTCGAATAAGCGACGAATTGAACTACTTTGGACAAGGCACTAACCCGCTCGCACAGGACGTTGTCAACGCGTTTACAAGCCGCATTCAAACAATCAAGACGTGGGTGCCGTAATGGGTATTTTCTCGATCAACTGCACTGCGATTAACATTGTTTTGTCCCTACTCTTGCTTACGCCGTCCGTCTCGTTTGGGCAATCTTGCGGGTCAATACAGAATTGCAATCCTAACATTATGTTCCCCTATCGGTTTTGTCCACCAGGCAGTGGGGCTCCGGTATACCGATGCAGTAACAACCCAAACAATGAACCCGGATTTAGCGTATACAAGGTCCTAAGTATGCCTGCGTGCGCCAAATTGACGCGAGGTAGTGCAGACCCAAATTCCTCAACGATGGAAGACGCGGTCGGCAATAGGATTGAAGTCAATGATCCGAGTGCATGGGATGCCATCGTGGACCAGGCTATCGACAAGTGGAATTGTCTTTGCAATTTCACAGGGTCTAACTCATCTTCAACATCTTGCTGCTTGCAAATAGTTTGGTCCGAAAATCCTTCTGATTTTGAGGATGCGACCACGCGCCTAGGGGAAATGCAAAACCGTTTTGCAATTGGAACCACCTGTGGAGTTACATGTACCGGCGGGGTTCTTAGACAGGTAAATGGGTTTCCACTCATCGTACTTAACAATACTCAATCTCTCACGCAAAAAAATCAGAATAGTGGCCTACTGAGGAGATCGCTGTACACTGGCACAGCCCTACCCGTGGGGCCCACCAATGAATTGCTTGCACGTGGTTTCACAGTATACTCCCTAAGGGATGTCATGCTTCATGAACTTGGTCACTGGCTCGGATTGTTTCACCCTGATGAGACTCCCGATTGTGCCCCTGGAGTTGTCAAAACGGGGATAATGAAAAAATCGGTGTTTGGTAATGAGAATCCGAATGAACTGTCCGATCAAGACAAGTGTGCGTTTATGAAGCTCTATTGCCCGACGCTCACTTCTGTAGAGTGGGACGAGATTGTCAACGATGACCCAAATGTTGGTGGTCTGTTGCTTCATATTTCCGACGACATCGGTATCATAAGGAACGTTGAATGTGATGTCAATTCTGTTTCGGCGTTTGATATTCAGGGGCGCAACCTTGGAGACATGAAGTTTGCATTTGATGCTTCTTCAAAGCGTCTCGAGATTGATTTCCACAATGTTTCGAATGGCCCCGTTTTAGTTGAATTCAACTGTTCTGGGCGACAAGCTCCTATTCGCAGGCTGTTCCTCGTACAGCGAGTGAACTAACACTAGCTGCTGTTTAAATCTATAAGGGGCGTGGTCCTTGGAACACGTCCCTTTATTGGGTCTACCCGTGGTTGAAGTCACCCCCTCATCATCTGCCTCACATACCTCGTCCTCTTGCCAAGGTATATGGCCAGTGCTTTGATCTCCTGCTCTGTGGGCTCCCTTCCTTGGAGCCAATCGGCCACAAAACGACGCATGGTGTCGCCCATATGTTCAGGGCGTGGAATGTAAAGTTGTACTCCCGGACAGTTCGCTTTTAGCGATCGGGCTACTTCGAGACCGCATGTGTAAGCAACGAGTTTCATGTCGTCGCTTAAGTCTTCGAAGTTTATGTGTGAGGTTAGTTGGGGGGGGGCATTGCCTTTGCGATGTTGGTGTGTCTATCTGTAAATGCATAATCGGGGCGACAGCTTTACAGCAGCACCCCCCCACGTCCACTCTGACCTGCTCCCCAAAAATACTACCAACAGAAATGATAGTTTGGTAGTCGAAAGGAGCTCGGTATGGGACGGAAACATCACACGGAAGAGCAGATCATCGGCATGTTGCGAGC
>JAPLFN010000072.1 GCA_026390655.1 Candidatus Kapaibacterium sp. | reverse complement strand
CCGTGGGCATTCCAGTGGCCATCGGCATCATGTATTTGGGCGGAATTGCCTTTGCAATAGCCGTTGTCGTGGTCACTGCACTGGCCCTCAGGGAGTTCTACGGCCTTGCCGGCTCAAAGCATGCCAGCCCAAATGTGGCGATCGGCATCGCCTGGAGCGCAGCTCTTCAGTTGGTTGTGGCCCTCTACCTCGGGCGTGAATTCGGCGAGGCACTAGCCCTTATCGCTATCGCCCTCATTCTGTTGCTAGGCACGCTTGTTACGCTTACGGCTGAACTCTTTAGAGCGCGCGAAAACGCTCTCCTCAACACAGCACTCACGGTGTTTGGGGTGGCCTACATCTCGGCATCATTGTCGTCCTTGTTGTTCATTCGTTCCATATCGGAGCCCGAGCTTGTGGGGACGTGGGGAGACACGGGAACAACGGTGCTGCTGGTTCTGTTTGTATCGGTATGGCTTTGCGATAGCGCAGCCTATTTCGTTGGCATGAGCATCGGGAAACACAAGCTCTTCCCGCGTGTGAGTCCAAAGAAATCATGGGAAGGGGCTATCGGCGGACTCATTGCAGCGGTGTTAGCGTTCTACTTCATGTCGAGTCTGATGCTGCCTGCGCTTGATCCAATTCATGGCATTGTGTGCGGACTCATCGTAGGTGTTTTTGGTCCGATAGGAGATCTCGTAGAGTCACTCTTGAAGCGCGACGCGGTGGTAAAAGATTCGGGAGGCATTCTGCCTGGACACGGTGGAGTGTTTGATCGGTTCGACTCGATGTTGTTTGCTGCTCCGTTGGTACTTCTCTATCTCTATCTCGACAACATTATTCGTCTCTTCTCCTTCTAATGTCAGATCACTCGCAGGCCCATGGTCATGACCACTCCGGTCACGGTCACATACACGAACATCGCGACATTCGCCCCCTTCGCATTGCCATTGGACTTACGGCAACGGTCTTTATCGTGCAGGTTGTTGGTGGGGTGATCTCAGGTAGTCTTGCACTCTTGTCCGATGCCGGACACGTCCTCGTAGATCTCGCGTCGTTGCTCATTGCCTTCTTTGGGTTGCGTATTGCTGCGAAGGCAAGAGAGCAGCACGATGTTAAATACACGTTCGGACTACGTCGCATCGAGATCCTCGCTGCGCTCACAAATGGATTTTTACTCGTTGGCATCTGCATCTACATTGTGGTAGAGGCCATACGTCGCCTCGCCGAGCCCACGCACGTGCATGCAGAGTCGATGCTTGCTGTAGCCGTTATCGGTCTCATTGCAAATGCCGTAAGTGCATTATACCTGCATCGCTCCGAACACATTACAACGCGTAGTGCATATCTACACGTGATCACCGATCTGCTTTC
This sequence comes from Candidatus Kapaibacterium sp., assembly GCA_026390655.1. Lineage (GTDB taxonomy): Bacteria > Bacteroidota > Ignavibacteria > Kapaibacteriales > Kapaibacteriaceae > UBA10438. The sequence continues at coordinate 16,033 of JAPLFN010000072.1, read as the reverse complement.
TAGTGCCGGTGTTATTGTTGCTGCTGTCGTGATTGCTGTTACGAGCTGGGTGTGGGTAGACCCTGTCATCTCGATCCTGATTGCACTGTTGATCACCCGCGGAGCTATACGCGTCATTCGAGAGTCGAGCATCATTCTCATGGAGTCGGCCCCTGCCGGCGTTTCTCCGGTGGACGTCCGAGCAGCAATAGGCAGGATCGATGGCATCACAAACGTGCATGATGTACACGTGTGGCAGCTGACGTTGAACGACAACACAGCCACAGTTCACGTAGTGTCAAGCAGAGATACCGATGATGTAGTGCGTGACGTACGTGCTACGCTCAAGGAATCATTCGGTATCGAACATGTTACTGTTCAAGTCGAAAGCGAACAGCTACATATTGACGGTGAGTGTGGAGCCTGCGAATGATCACTGAAGTGCTTCAGACATTGCCTTTGGTTCTCTACGCATTGTATGTATCCGGACGCTACCTCAGTGCAACTCAGGCCCGCATACTACAGTCGTTGATCGCAGCATGCTTCATCGCCCTATTGATCGGCACATCGTTGGACTACGTCAGTTCATTGCTGCTCGTCGTACTGCAGGCCGGCTTGTCACTTGGTGTGATAGCAATGGCAGTCCCAATGGCATTTAATGCTATGCGAGTGCGATCAGGAAGACTGCGAGGCTGGATAGAGCTAATCGTTACGGCGATAGTGGTAGTACTTGCATTCATCTAGACGTCAACAGGCTTCGCCCTACCTCTGCACGATAAGGGGCTTTACGATTGCACCTGTAGCGTGTTCGAGACGCACGTAGTAGTTGCCGGACGCAAGGGCAGAAACGTCGATGCTCATTGAAGATGCAATGCCGTTGTGCATGAGTTCACCAGCAGTTGCGATCTGCCTACCCGTTGCGTCAAAGAGCGCTATGGATACTCTGCCCTCTGGTGCGGAGAAGCCGATTGACACCAACGCATGCGCGGGGTTTGGTGCGATGAACAATGCACTGCCGGTGTCGGCAAGGTGATCCATGACGGATGTGGTAGAAATTCCGTCAAACAGATCGAGGTGACCGAAGTCGCGATTGAGGAGGGAATTCACCGTTGCCTGATCAACACAGAACCAATCGCGTAAGAGTGTTGCATACACGCTGCGGAAATCAAACTGCATTGGCAGATTGTCATCAACGGAAACGGTTGTTGGTATTGTTGGATTCTGACCGAGTATGCCACTCTTGACGCTTGACCCAAACAAGAAGACCGGAGCTGCCGCTCCGTGGTCGGTGCCACCAGAGCTGTTGGACTTGATGCGACGTCCGAATTCGGAGAATGTCAAGCCAACAACGCGGTCCTCAACACCAAGAAGTTTGATGTCATCTTGGAATGCGTCGATGGCGACGCTCAATTGCTCAAGCAACGTTCCGTGTGGTACGGGCGTGCCAGCACCACCCTGTACCTGAAACGAGTGTGTGTCGTAGCCTGACTGGCTAACGATGTAAATCCGTGTCTTAAGTCCACCGGCAATAAGCTGCGCAACGATCTTCAGTTGATCTGCAAGAAGATTTGTCTTTGCTGCAGGGTAGCGCGTCGACTTGTTCTTCGCCTTGCCGGCGGCATTCTTCACAGGCGTTGCAAAACGTTCGATCTGCTGTCCGATGTCTCGCACATAACGCAATTCAGTTCCCGCTCTCCGTCCAACACCAACTGGCGTGTTTTGATTGGAGATGTTGAAATACGAATTAGGATCTGTAAACGCCATTCCCATGTTTGATGCAACACCTTCGAGTCCGGGCGAAATCACGGAACCGATCTGTATTGCCAATGGATCGGGCATGGATGCATTTGGATAGCCGAGAGGGAAGCCCGGGTAAGCCCCTTCCAAGTAGCGACCCATCCAACCGGTGCTGATCACTTCCTCGGAGTCGGACGCGGAAAGCCAAATGTCCGTTGAGCGGAAGTGTGAATAGTTGGGCACGGCATATCCAACAGCCTGAATAACGCGAACCTTGCCGTTGCTGTACAACTGCGAGAGGCCGGTCATCTTTGGGTGAAGTCCGGTTGCATTCGTAAGCTTTAGCAACGTTGACTCTTCGATGGCGATGTTGGCACGCGCTGCCTGGTATTCTGCGTATTGATCCAACGGTACCAAGGTGTTGAGGCCGTCGTTCCCACCATTGAGCTGGATGAGGACGAGTACTCGGTCCTGGCATGGCGCTGCATCCAGTGCATCGAGCAACGGCGATCTGCCAAACGCTGTTACAGGTAGACCGTTGAGAAGGACAGGCAGTGCGGCCGCGGTTGCGCTGTTGCGAAGAAAGGTTCTGCGTTTCATTGGATGCTCCTCAACAGACTTGATATTCGGCCATGGCCAACATGAACTTTAGGAGATTGCGGAGACGGGTCTCTACAACGGCTTTTGCAACAGCATCGTCTGGCGAACCTTCCCATGCCGACCAAGCAACAACCCATGCTGAAGCGGGCTGACCTTCGAGGATGATATCGATGAGTGCTTGTCGCTGTTCCGGCAGGATAGCTACAGGGAAGAACAGTTCAACAAGATCGTCAACAAGTTTCGCGGCGTCATGCGGATCACGCACCCAGTCCTTTATGACAAACACATCAGCGAATGACTTCTCGTAGGCTTCATCAAGCTGATAGCCGTCCTTCATCAATTCATTTGTGAAGCGTACGCGCTTTTGCAACGTGTCGGCATTGATCCACAACTCATGAAATGCCGGTGCTTGGTAGTAAGCCGGCCATCCCGCAACGTTCGGTGGCGAGAAGAGATCGATCTGCATCGTTGCAAGTGTCTTGCGCATCGCACGATACGCCCAGTGACTCTTTTTGAGATCATCTGGGAAGATGTCCGGAACATGAAATAGCCTGACAGTGCCAATCACGAGATCTACAGGAGTTTTTATTGTGCAGCCGATACGCTCATTGTCATAGAAGTGCGCACTCAAGAACAATTCGCGCAGCACAGGCTTTATCTCAAAGTTATTTGTACGCAGACTTGCGGCAAGGGGCTCAATGATATCGCGTTCAGTATCCGTTGTGATAACGTAGTCTACAAACCATCGGTAGAGCTTGCGAACAATTGCACGTGCCGTCTCCGCTTGGTCAAAGATCATCGTAATGAGTTCGTCGATCTCCTGTCGCGCGCCGATCTCACCCGTGCGCCCCGTGATGACGCGTCCGCCATAGCGAGCCGAAAACGTCTTAGATCCCGTATCGTGGTTTGACGCGGTGAACTTTGCGCTTATGCCGGAAGTAACATCGGACCAGCCGGTAAGGACGCGCGCGGCAGCCTTAACATCGGCTTCTGTGTAATTGGTGTAGTCGCCGGGTGCAACCTCCGGACCTTTCCCGATGCTGAAGAGTTCTTGAACTTCGCGACCGAAATTCTCGTTCGGTGATTGTTTCGTGTTCGTGCTGCCACTCAAGTATCGGAGCATTGCCGGGTCAAACGTGATCTCCCGAACGAGATCCTTGACGCTGCCCAACGCCTGTTCACGCAGGACTGCGTTCTGACGATACATATACCGAGAATCTTTGACCTGTTGAGAACCGGTAGAGAAGTGGTTTGCCCAGAAAAGCGTCATTTTTTCGTTGACGGAGAACGTCTGCTTCAACATGATGTCTATCCACCACGACTGGAGGAACGTAAGCCGGACATTCTCTGCCCCAGCCTCGTACGTAGATTCTGCCCACGGCTGACCTTCCGCAACAGCGCCTGTCTTGAGATAGGCGATCGGTTCGGCAGGGGTCGCTACAGTCGCAAGCAATGCATCAACTGCTCCGGTAAGCCCCTTACCAAGGGCGTTCTGGATATCGGCGGGAGTAGGTCCAAACATCGTACGTCGCACAAGGTGTGCTGCCATGGACTTGTCCCACGGCCCGTTATAAACTGGTATCGGCATGATCTCCCCTCCAGGAACGATGTAATCGAGCTATGCGTTCAAGAATACAAGCATTGGCAAGACGTTACAAGACTGTAAGGAATATCTGTTCGAGGCCGTCTATCGTTGGGAATTGAACTGCTATCTTTATGGCCGGCGCGATAAAGCCGGCGCGATATGCCGGCGCGATAGGTCGGCGCGATAGGTCGGCGCGATAGGTCGGCGCGATTGGTCGGCGCGATAGGTCGGCGCGATAGGTCGGCGCGATAGGTCGGCGCGATAGGTCGGCGCGATAGCATGCTATCGCGCTACCCCTGTATCTCTGTAACTCTGTATCTCAGTATCTCAGTAACTCGGTTTCTACCCCATGTCTACATACTACGATCCCAAAGACCTTGGAAAATTCGGCGAGATAGCCGAGTTCCAGCCCGCGCTCGCGGAAAAATTCTTCTCATGGTACGGTGATGTCTTTGCAGAAGGGGCTCTCTCGCAACGCGAGAAGTCGCTGATCGCCTTGGCGGTTGCCCATGCAGTTCAGTGCCCATACTGCATTGACGCGTACTCAACCGATAGTCTCCAAAAAGGGGCCACGGAGGAGATGATGATGGAAGCAGTCCATGTGGCCGCTGCCATTAGAGGGGGCGCATCACTCGTGCATGGTGTGATGATGATGAACAAGGTCAAAGAAGTGACGATGTGATCTGATGGCACAAGCAACAACGAGCCTCCATAAGCGTGGCGCTGACCTGTCCGATTCTTCATTTCAGCTCAATGTTCTCCATCATGGCAATGCTGCCGAGAATTTGCCTTCATTTGGCAAGAAGCTCGGCGCTATTGGTCTGCTGCCCCTAAGCCCCCTAACACCGGAGATTCTGCAGGTGAATGTGGGGAAGATGTGTAATCAGGCATGTAAGCACTGTCATGTAGATGCAGGGCCTGACCGAACGGAGATCATGACGCGTGAGACAATGCAGCAATGTCTGGATGTGCTCGCACGTACAGACATTGGCACTGTAGATCTCACGGGGGGCGCCCCGGAAATGAACCCCGACTTCCGATGGTTTGTTGAGAACATCTCTGCTCTTGGCCGGAAGATCATCGTTCGGTGTAATCTCACGATCATCGTTGCAAACCCCAAGTACCGCGATCTTCCCGAGTTCTATGCCAAGCATGGCGTGCATGTAATGTCTTCTCTGCCGTTCTACGACGCACGTCATACAGATAGGCAGCGTGGCGGTGGGGTGTTTGATGATTCGATGGAAGCCATGAAGCTCCTCAACGCGGTGGGGTATGGGATTGACGGCACCGGCTTGCTCCTAGATCTTGTCTATAATCCTCTTGGTGCATTGCTGCCTGGACCTCAAGCATCGCTCGAGAAAGAGTTCAAGAATAACCTTTGGTCGAAGAATGGCGTTTCGTTTAACAGCCTCCACTGCATCACCAATATGCCCATCTCGCGCTTCCTTGAGTACCTCATCGATAGTGGCAATTACGGACAATACATGGAGACACTCGTCAACGCATTCAACCCTGTTGCCGCACAAAGTGTGATGTGTCGCAATACGATCTCTGTTGGTTGGGACGGGGCTCTCTATGATTGCGACTTCAACCAAATGCTGGAGCTGCCCGTGGCAACGCCATCTCGTCACATTTCCACATTCGATCTCGATGCTCTGAACCGGCGATCCATCGTGATCGATCAACACTGTTTTGGTTGCACGGCCGGTGCTGGGTCCAGCTGCGGTGGCCAGTTGACGTAATGCTATCACGCAACATCTGCATCATCATGTGCAAAGCCCCGGAGCTTGGCAAGGTAAAGACGCGCCTTGCAGCAAATGTTGGCGATGAAGCAGCACTGCAAGTGTATTCTGCGATGTTTGAGCACGTGCTTCTGCGAACAGCGGGTGCACCGTGTGAGTTTGTGATCTGCTTTGACGGTAGTGAAGACGTGTTGCCAAAAAGCGAGTACATAACAATTCGTCAACGTGGTAATGACCTGGGTGAGCGCATCTGCAATGCAGTGGAAGATGTGGGCAAATTTGAAAAATGCGTGGTGATCGGAACAGATGCCCCATTTCTTGATTCGACAACGCTTTGTAACACATTTGACCAGCTTCTATCATGTGAAGTCGTGATAGGTCCATCGGTAGATGGCGGATATTATCTTGTCGGATTCAACACCGTGAACAGTAGACTCTTCGACCAGATCACATGGAGTAGTGATCAAGTCCTTCTAGAAACACTTGAGCGCTGCACAGAACTTGGATGGCGCGCCGAGCTTCTGCCTCCAATGATCGATGTTGATACACTGGGAGATATCGTGATGCTGCAAGCCCCTTCACATGACCATGGAGAAATCGTAACACGATTGCGGGCACTCATTACAACGTTGCTGATAGTTGTATGCTGCACGGTACCATCTATGGCCGATGGAGGATGGATACGCGAGCAGGGACAACTGATCGGCAAGGTGGCCTTTCAGACGCTTAGTACCACGAGAGCATATGATCTCGACGGTGCGAAGACCACAATATCGAAGTATTCGCTTTGGAGTGTGAGCCTCTATGCAGAGTATGGCCTCATGAAGGACCTTATGCTCGTCCTTAATGCACCCATGTATCGGTCGTCAAAAATTGATGGGTTCAATGCAGTAGGGGGAATTGGTGATCTGGCAATAGAAGCACGGTATGGCATTATCAAGGGTGACTGGCCCATAAGTGTTGGCCTGGGTTTTGAGCTTCCTACGGGCGACGAGCAAGCATTTGTGGCCTATAGCGGTAACGACCCGGAGGCAGACCCAAATCCTGTGCGTCTACCAACAGGTGACGGAGAATTAAACATGTGGATCAATGCCGGAATCAGTCATTCGTTTTGGCCTACCGAAGCCTTTGTCAGTTTTGATGCAGGATACAATGTGCGCGGACTCGCAGTGTCGGACTTTACTCGGCAATACGACAACGGTCAGTTCACGAACCAATATCGAGTATCATTGAAAGGGGGCTATAAGGTCCTCAGTCCTTTGTGGGTAACATTGTCGGTCTACCGATTCGCAACCGCAGGCACTCCACAAAAAGGAAGATTCACGTTCAACGGACTAGGCGAGGGCGTTGAATACAACGCCTGGGACCTTGGCTTGATATACGCGGTAAACAATTCCCTAAGTTTTAGCGTAGATGTCTCCACGGCGTTCACCGCTCCACGTGCCATCTATGGTGGAGCGAATGTGTTTATTGGGGCATTGTATAACATCTCCCTATTCTCACAATCATCCCAATAGCGATGCGTTAGAGCCGACGCTCTTTGATCGCCCGTTCGAGTGCGTTGATAAACTCGCTGCCAGGCACAGAATCTGGTTCGTTCATGATGGCACTTTTGATGGATGCGATCTGCTTCTCGAACGTTGAACAGGCTGAACAAATGGCTGTATGCATACGAAGGCTAATCATTTCGAAAAGTGTGAGGGGGCGAAGCTCACGTGTTGTCATGAGCTCTGTAGCGTGTTGACAAGAAATCATGTTCTGCTCCAAAAAGACTTCATAAAGGCGACTCCTTCTCCTTGGCCAATTGTCTTTCGATGCAAAGTCGCATCGCGTGACGCGCACGATGCAAGAGTACCCAATAGTTAGACGCTGAGATCTCATGTTCCTTACGTATCTCTTCTGCGGGAACCTCGTCGAGGTAGGTCATGATGAGCAATGTCCGGGGAATAGGCTTCAGTTTCGCTAGACAACTGTTGATATAGTCTTGGAATCCGCTTTCAGTGGGATCGGCAGTGTTAGGGGACTGCCAGCTCGTAGGAGCAGCTAAACTTCTCCAGTGCCCCTTATCGTCGAACAGCAGATTATCGAGATCATCTGAGCTGTGCTCGGATACTTCAATTCGTTGTGCCTTGCGAACAAAATCGATGATCTTGCTGCGGAGGATCGTGTAAAGCCACGTTCGAGGCGTAGACTCACCACGAAAGGACGACACGTTTTTCAACGCAGCGAAAAACGTCTCTTGTACAACATCTTCAGCGTTCTCAACCGACCGTATACGTCTATACGCGTAGGCATAGAGTTCGGAACCATAAAGGCCTACCCATGAGGCAACGTCTTCATTACCTAACTCACTTGTTGCATCTATCTCCAAAATGTTCTTCCAGGTTGTAAGGAATAGAGATTGCGCGCGTCAGTCCTTATGTCGCGATCAACGTGACAATAGCAAACTATCACAATATCTGGAGTGGACCGTGCGATCAATCCTGTGGATTTTATCTGGTATTCTCTTTTTCTCATCAGTACTCGTTACGAGTGCCGGAGACAAACCCGAGCTTCAGGGATACTGCCCAGTAGCCTATGTTGCGTTACACAAAGCAGTCAAGGGAGATCAAAAATTTGTCTCAACCTTTAAGGGCCACAAATATCTCTTCGTAAATGCCGATGCCAAGATGGCGTTCGATAAAGAGCCGTCCAAGTTTGTGAAGAACGTTCCCTACGACGGATGGTGCGCTACCGGAATCGCAATGGGAAAAAAGATAGTCGCGAATCCTGAATTGCTTACTGTAGTGAATGACAAGGTTTACCTTTTCTCAACGAATGAGGCAAAGAAAGCCTTTGATATGGATCAGCCAAAGAACATCGTCAAAGCAGATGCCTACTACGCATCACTAACAAAGTAGTATGTTGCCGACGTGACTTGATTGCGACTTGTTTTACACTAACGTCGAGACCTGATATGAGATCAATTGGCCTAGTTGCCGCATTCGTTTTGTCCTGTGTGGCGTCTCTGGGACAACAGTCTAGCACTGTCCTCGTGGACATCTTTACGAACTCCCATTGTTCGCCTTGCGCTACAATGCACGGTGCGGTGGCTGCTTCCATCACGTCTGCGCCACGAGCTAGCAACGTGATAGTGGTGTACAACCACTGGCGCACGTATCAGGACGATCCAATATATCAAGCCAACAAGACGGAACCCGTGCTGCGCGCTGATTGGCTTGGTGGAGTATCAGGTACTCCTACCACGTTCTTTAATGGAGTTCGCCAATCCGGATCGTATAGTCAATGGCCGTCGGTCCTTGATGGTCTCATCGCTCCAGCAGCCCCCTACACTGTTGTGCCCGTTCTGACATATACGGCTGACTCGTTGATTCTAACCTACACTGCAACGCGTAACACACTTGTTGACATTCCGACGGTGTATGCGGTTCTTGTTGAAAATGTGACGTACAAAGGTCGGAACGGCGTATCTGAACATGATGGTGCCATGCGCGCGCTGCTTACGCCGGTAGCAGGCAATCCTCTTGATTTCAATACAGATAATGTTGCAACGGGACGTATTGCAATTGCGCGAAAAGAACTGTGGGACATTTCAAAAGTGCGCGCAGTGGTTTCCATTCAAGATCCTCTATCAAAGAAGTCGCTTCAGGCTGCTCAGGTGAATGCGCAGATGGCTACTGATGTCGATGAAGAAATGCGTGTGGCATCTGGTCCGGCAACTGCTGACGTCGTTGATGTACGTGGATCAATTTTGTCCCACCATGAAGGATTACTGATTGACAATGTTGGCATCGCTTCACAGGTAACGAGGACATTGCCATCGGGTGCGTACTTTGTGAGAGTCGTTCGTGGTACAACTGTGACCGTTCAACCGATATCAGTCACTCGATAAAAGAGCATCCATAGTGCGCATCGTCATCATCGGCAATGGTGTAGCAGGAATAACTGCAGCACGCTATCTGAGGAAACTCTCTGACCACGAAATCATCGTGGTGTCGGAAGAAGCCCCTTACCATTTTTCGAGACCGGCAATGATGTATGTGTCCATGGGACACATGACGTATGACAACACAAAGCCGTACGAAGATTGGTTTTGGAAGAAGAATCGTATCGAGCTAGTTCATGATGCAGTCTCTGCCATAGCCCCGAGCTTTAGCTCGGGGGATGAGGAGGGCTTTAGCCCAGGGAAGTATGTAGTTGCGATGTTACGTGGTGAAACGATCGATGCCGATACGATAATCTTTGCAACTGGGTCTGAGCCTGCATGGTTCGGTTGGACAGGTGAGCACCTGCCGGGCGTTCAGGCGTACGTGCACAAGAGCGACCTCGAGGCTCTGGAGCGCAACGTCCAAGGAGCACGCAATGCTGTTGTGGTTGGTGGTGGACTCATTGGTGTTGAAGCCGCTGAAGTATTGCATGCACGTGGCCTACATGTGACCATGCTTGTACGCGAGTCGGGCTTCTATAGGCGGGTGTTTCCCGCTGAAGAATCTGACATCATCACGAAACACATAGCCGCGCAGGGAATAGATCTCAGACTGAGTACGGAGTTAGATCGAATTGTAGGGGGCGAAAATGGCGGTCGAGTCGACCACGTGATTACGTCGAGTGGTGAACGCATCCAGGCAGATGTCGTAATCCTTGCAACAGGCGTTAAGCCCACGATCGATCTGGCGAAGCAATCTGGACTGAATACCGATCGCGGGATATTGATCAATGACCGGTTCGAGACATCCTTGCCGAACGTGTTTGCAATAGGCGACTGCGCGCAATTCGAGCACGGGGTTGAGCAATTGTGGTATACCGCGCGTGCACATGGTGAGCATGTTGCACGAGTAATCATCGAGGGGGCTGGCCCATACGTCCGTGGAACCTACTTCAACAGCGCAAAATTCTTTGAGCTCGAGTGGCAGGTGTATGGTGAGATACCAGCCGATAGCGACTCAACAACATCTGAATACTGGAGCGAACTCCAACCAATTCGTTGTCTGCGAATTGCGCATCGGAACGGAGTAGTGATCGGTATTCATGGAATTGGTGTCCGACTTCGACAGGATGTTTGCACAACATGGATAGACGCAGGTGCAACGATCGAAGTTGTCAGGAAGAACATCCAATCCGCGGTCTTTGATCCCGAGTTCACGAGAAAGGTGACGGTATGAATTACATAGAACTCACGGTGCCCGACTCCATGCGTAATCACGGTACAATGTGGTCGCGCTGGAAGAGCAGAGGAGTGCCGGCGTATCTCCTTGCACTCTTACTCACAGGCTTTTACGTCTTGGTGTATTGGTTCCCAGAGCCCCTTGCACCTCTTGCGTCGCTCTTGGATCCACTCGCGCAGCTCCTACGTGGTAGTGCGGCAGATAGATGGTTCTTGTATGGCACGGTCTACACGATTGCTGTGTTTGTGATGGGAGCGCGTATGCTCCTGCGCTATCGTACACAACGGTATCATGTGTATCGTACGTTGACGTTGATGACGGTGCAATTGATGATGTCGTATTTGATTCCTGCGTTGCTTGCACGGATGGGCAGTAAAGAATTCTACTTCAGTTATTTCTGGCCGCTAAAGCCGGAGTATCTCTTCCCGTCTAACATCAGTGCTCTTGTTCAGAGTGATAATGGCTTGCTGATGTTCATGGGTTTCTGGACGATAACAATGACGGTTGTGGCCACGCCCGTGCTCACCTATTTCTACGGCAAACGGTGGTACTGTTCCTGGGTATGCGGCTGTGGGGCACTGGCTGAGACAGCGGGCGACCCATTCCGTCAGAACAGTGACAAGACACTATCAGCTTGGAAGATCGAGCGCTGGATGGTGCATTCCGTGCTCGCTTCGGTTGTGTCTGTTACGGGGCTTATCTGGTGGGCCAATGTCGATCCCGCGTCGCCCATAGCCCCTTATGCTCAGGATGCGAATAAAGTGTACGGATTCCTTATTGGCTCAGTATTCTCGGGCGTAATCGGTGTCGGCTTTTACCCACTCATGGGCGCGCGTGTGTGGTGTCGGTTCGGATGTCCAATGGCCGCAGTACTCGGCCTCATTCAGAAGTACGCATCGCGCTTTCGCATTACAACAAACGGAAGTCAATGCATTTCGTGTGGCAATTGCAGCACATACTGCGAAATGGGCATCGATGTACGCGCCTACGCCCAACGTGGCGAAGATATTAAGCGTGCATCGTGTGTAGGCTGCGGTGTGTGTGCAACGGTATGTCCACGTGGCGTCTTGAAACTCGAAAACCATTAGCACACTAGCACACTAACGAGTATGAGAGTTAACATCTCTTCCGGCGCACCGTGGGAATCTACCGTCGGCTATAGCAGAGCCGTCCGGGTTGGGAATATCGTTGAGGTGGCGGGTACAACTGCTGTAGACGGAACTGACATCGTGAGTGTCGGTGATGCCTATGAGCAAGCACGATTCATCTTTCAGAAGATCGGAGTCGCGCTCGGACAGGCGGGCGTTGCAATGACGGATGTGGTGCGGACACGTATGTATGTTACGTCATCAAGTGTGGTCGATGATGTGCTTCGTGCACACGGAGAAGTGTTCTCAGAAATTCGCCCTGCGGCAACGATCGTTGTCGTGAGCGCCCTAATCGATGAACGGCTTCTTGTAGAGATCGAAGCAACGGCCATCTGCTATTGACCGGCTTAAGCAGATACATCATATGTGCTGCTGGGTAATAGGTCATGTTGATATTGCCGCGAGGTGAAGCGGGCAGTCCCATGTGATTGAACGTATACTCCGTTCCAGCAAATGGAGTCGCAAGGTCATAAAACCCATTGAGCACCCACACCCGCAGTGCCGGGTTCATTTGAATTGCCTCTCTTAGGTTTGGTGCAACGTTGAGATATTCATTCTGCACATTGGAGAAGTCCCATGGCCACACGCGACCCGTTAACACCTCGTACGGAAGAGTAGTTGTTACGTTGAGTTCTCGTGAGAGATAGTCGTTGATACATGTAGAGAAGCAACCAGCGATCGTTGGATGATGGCTAGGGTCACGCTCCATAGAGACCCCGAGACGATCAGCTACCGTCCCTGTGTACCGGCTATCGAACCGGCCAATAACAAGCCCCTTATCGCTGAGCAACTCTTGACAGAAACGAAAGATCACCGGACGCAAATCTGCTTTGTCGATGTAGTCGCGCGACAGTCCCGTTAATTTCGCAATGCGATCAATGATCGAGGCTCTCTCTGTATCACTGAGTGTGTTGCCCTTCATAAGGGCGAGTGTATAGTCGCCCATGGCAAAGGTGCGAGCTTGATCGATGACTTGCTCAAGAGTAAGGGCCTGCATATCTGCGGCTAGTTTCTTGTGATACCACGCAGTAGCGGCATACGTTGGTAGAAAGGTTGAAAATGGGAGGTCGTTGCCATCCTTAAAATCAATCGACTGGAAATTGAGAACGGCACTTACAAGAATGACTCCGTTGAGATACATCCCGTATCGTTGTTGGAGATGTTCGGAGAGTCCACTCGCACGTGTTGTGCCGTATGATTCACCAATAAGGAACTTAGGCGATGCCCAGCGCTTGTTATCAGAGATCCAGCGGCGGATGAATTCGCCAACGGATTCGATGTCTTGGTTGTATCCGTGAAAATCTTTAGCGTCCTTCTCCTCGCTGGCGCGCGAATACCCCGTGCTTACGGGGTCGATGAAGACAAGGTCCGTCATGTCTAACCACGACTGATCGTTGTCAACGAGTTTGTAGGGAGGGGGCAATGTGGTTCCGTCGTCATTCATTGCAACGCGCCGGGGTCCGAGGACGCCTAGGTGAAGCCAATCTGAAACGCCAGTTTTGGTGTAGGCGATGAAGAACACCTTAGCGCGTGGCGAGCCATCTTCTTTAAGAAGCGTAAGATGTCCGGCAGTTGCTTCATACGAAACCTGAGCCCCGTTTATCGTAACGCTATGTTTGGTTGTAACAGGCGTCTGAAAGAGGGCGGCCTTCGTCGCCGCAGAGTCTGCAGCACGCAGAGGCAGCGATCCGGAAAGGAGCGTCATGAGAACGATTATCAGCATTTTATGATGCATAGCGGCAACGATGTTTGGTGAATCGTCAAAGTTACGCTGTTACGAGAGATTCGTAGCGCGAGAGCAGGCTCTCGCGTAACCCCAAGGCATGTTTGTTAGTTTGTTGTTTGCAGAGGTGACCATTCTATCGAAACCTGCATTGGTACTGAGTGAGCAGTAACGAACAATTCCTCGAAGCCTACCGCGCCATTAGACGCGACGTGGAGCGTTTTGCGTTATTCGTGGAGCGCGACAGAGAAAATGCCGCTGATCTCCTGCACGACGCACTCGTATCTGCCCTACGGGCATGGCATCGGATAGGGGAAGCCCCCTTGCTGAAGTCCTATCTCATTTCGTCAATGTTGCGAATGCATCGTCGTGGCAAGAAGCGAACTGAGAGATTTGAGTCAGCCGAAATGGATAGTCTCATCGCTCCAGATGCACTCTCTCCCGAGGATGCCACGGATATGCGCATTGTACGCGATGCAATTGCCACGCTCCCTGATGAAGAGCGGATCCCCTTTGTACTTGCAGAGATAGAGGGGTGGCCGTTGGCCGAGATTGCGACGGAACTCAACATCGGACTCTCAGCCGTAAAGATGAGAGTCAAGCGTAGTCGCGACAAACTCATCACCATGCTACAGGAACACCCAACGGTCACCGAGGAGACCTCCCATGTCTAACGAAAAACTCAATGCTGTTCTTCATTCCCTTCAACACTCCACGGTAGAACCCGAACTCATCTCCGATGACATGATCAAGGGGCTCTCCACAAGACGCAGTCCAATGCTTTGGTGGTTAGCAGCTCTTGGCGTTGTAGGCATTGTTGGTGTAGCAATGTGGTGGTACATCGCGGGTGTATCGGAAGTTCGCTCAGGTGAAACAACTGCACCCACAAAGAACTGGGAAATGAGTGTTCCTCGTGTTCCTCAAGAAGCTGTTGTTGCGCAATCAACATTAGATTCTCATCATTTGAAAGCCGTTGCGGACTCTCGTCAGCTGCCGCCAGAACTCGAACAGGGTTTCTTCGACATAGCGTTCAGAGCAAAGAGCATGATGTGTCAGAGTGTGCTAGCTGGTCGTGTAGATATCGACTTAGATGGCGGTGATTTGTTAAACATAGGAATTGCCACAGATTCAGCATGTTTCTACTCAGCGAGTGGGTGGGTGTATTCTATCGACACTATGTTGTCAAGAAAATCGAATGTGATCTATTGGGGTGGGGGAGACTCGTCTTGCCATTTGCATGTAGGCGTTGCTAACCTCTTCTCTCATTACTGGATTGATGGCAGTAGAATGTTCAAGGATTCTGCTGTAGACTATCCAGAACCGTTGGCTGTTAGTGCGGAGTTGCAAACTGAATCCGAGCGAGCAAACATGAATTGCGTTAGCGGATCAACGACCAAGATCAGTGATATGAAACTGGGCAAATGGGGAGGCCAACATCCGCGAACAAAGGCGCTCGCAAGCCGTGTAGGCTATTCTCTTGGATTCAGAATGCAAAAGGTTGACTCTATTCTGATGCTAGAGTTTGATGACAATGGCTTTCAGTTGCCGGTAGACAGACTGCTGGTGCCGATCAAAGTTGCGACACCATGGATAAGAAAGGCAGAGTGGGGAGGAGTGTGTAAACGACTGTTGGTTGTTGTGTGGTATTTCCCAAATGAATCGATCTTCGCGCGTTTGCCACAGCGTATTCGTGACTTTGTTGAGCCTGAGTACTCCGCAACGCTCTCATTTGTTGAGGACCAACTGAAGGCTGCTGAACTCTGCGCCCTTCTCGATAAACCCTCCGCCTTCGGCCTCTGCTCTATCAGCGACACTACACTTCGCATAGATGGCATTGGCCCCATACCCGCCCGAGAATCCTTCACCGTTTTCATAAAGTGTGCTTCGCCCACAAGAGCATCGGTCAAACTGATCAGTGATGACGGACGAACAATGCTCGAGCAATCTCAGGTCTCTCTGATGAAGGGGGCAAATCAAATCCCAGTTCTACTAGCGGGACAAAACATTCCGCAAGGAGCGTATACGGTTGTTGTTACATGTGCGGAAGGTACCCGAACGTCAAGAGTGCTTGTGGCTGCGCAGTAGCGATACCAGCCAATGACGATATGAGCCACTGAGCAATGAGGTCCCTCGCTTCGCTCGGGATGACGCTACGTGCGATGCTAGTCTGGTGGGGTCCCTCGCTTCGCTCGGGATGACGCTACATGCGATGCTAATCGGATGAGGTCCCTCGCTTCGCTCGGGATGACGCTACGTGCGATGCTAATCGGATGAGGTCCCTCGCTTCGCTCGGGATGACGCTACGTGCGATGCTAATCGGATGAGGTCCCTCGCTTCGCTCGGGATGACGCTAC
>JAPLFN010000012.1 GCA_026390655.1 Candidatus Kapaibacterium sp. | reverse complement strand
TCTAAACGCGCAGGCGTAACAAGCGGGACGGGGGATTCACCTCCGGAGTTGTTTTGAAGTCCGGGAGGGAACGATGCCGAGCGAGATGAAAAGAGATTGCCATTGGATGGTGCATGCAGAAGTTCGATGACGCGAAGGGCGGCTCCGGAAGCAGGGTTGACGACGCCAACTGCTTCACTAAATCCATCGGAATGTGTGACGCCGTTAATGATCGTTGTTCGCTCCGGATCGTTGTCAAATAGTTGACCTGCCGTTTGACTCGTCTTTGTGACAAGAAGATCGTTTGGGGCGCCAGAGAAGATCGCTGAAAATGTGTTCCTTGCGAGATCAAGTCCACCGATAATGTCAATGAGTGTGATCAAATAGTCGTTTGCTTCCTGCTGTGCTTTTGTAGTAATACTCGCAATGGTGTGGATGCGTGGTTGCAAAGCAAGGAAGTCCGGAAATGCCGACACAGTGATCACGCTCGACGATGGACGCAGGTCTCCGACGATGCCTCCGGTTGCAGGATCGTTTACGATGTGGTTAACAACAAACGAAGACAGCGCATCATCCAGCATCGTTGCACGGAGTGGATTGTTGATTACTGCATCCGCCAAGAGAGCACAGTATTCTGATCCCAAATGCGGAGAGTCGAGAGAGATCAGCTTGTGGACGTGGCCCATCCCACCATTGCGACGCGTGAAAACAGAAGAGAATCGATTTGCTGCCATGTATCGCATGAGGATGGGACCGAGACTGTGCCCAACTACGTCGCCACGCACTGCAACATGTTCGCGATACGTGTTGAGGATTGCAGACTCGAGTCGAGCAGGAATCCCAATGCCCCCTGCTCCAATGATGTAGTCAACTGGCTTTGAGCTCTGACCCGAAAAGTCTAGGCGAGATATATGAAATCGAGGGTCGGACTTCGATGCTGAGGTGATCGGGGCGAACTGATCAAAGAGTGCCGGTGAGCTCCAGATGCCATGCACGAGGATGAGTGGAGGTCGGACGATCTCAATATCGACAAAGGTCTGAATGTCTCGTGCGGACACAGATATGCGAATTATTCTGATCGTGCGAGCGGTGTCTGCTGCTTCCCCGACAAAGTCCTCGGGTGCATTGTACACCGCACCACAAACACCGACGCCATTTTCAACCCTTGGTTTAACAGTGACGTAGTTCTTGCGTGTTGCAGACCCAACGGCGGATAATGACCCATCTCGATCCACGTCGCGATACACTCCCTCCGCGCAGTTTTCGGGAAGCAGAGACACCTCGACCTCGTCGGTCATCCATTGAGGTACAACGATGCGCAACACCAGCCGCGATGCGCCGTCCGCCGCACACCCCCGCACCTGATGTGTTCTCGGTAGCATCATCCAGGCATCGCTACGAATGCCCCCACTATTGTTGATGAGGTCCGGCCAAGGGTCAACCACCATTGTTGTAAGTGAAAAGGGGCGAGCATCTACATCGGCCGATTGTGCGGACGATAGGTATAGCTGCTGCGACGTGCCATCCATTATCACAAGATCCGATCCGCATTGAGGGCGCGTAGAAACAGAGCCATCATTGCGGTGAATGATGAGTCTGCCTCCCGTGCGCGACCACGGCGAACAATGCCAAACAAGCTCACTTGACTGACCGGTGATGAACGTCCCTTCACCTAGGTCACTTCCGGGACCACCGAATTCTGCGTTTGTAAGAAAGACATGGGGCTGAGAACCGCCGGGCCTCACTGTGTATGCCAACATCGAGCCAGATGGCGCAAAGAAAAACTGGTCGGGGTGTTCTGTTGCCACGTTCTCGGTCAGTCGAACCTCTCGCACTTCTTTAGAAAAGATGTCGAGAACAAAGATCCCCTGCGTACTCAGGCGGTACGTTCGGGTGGTGTCGGATGGAAATGGCCTGTCAAACGACACGATGCCGTAGAACGCGATCATCGTTGCATTTGCACTCCAGGATAGATGGCGAATGAGTCGAGGAATAGATGGTCCGCATGCCACCAACACACGTTTCTCCTCCTTCCCGTTTACTCGCGCAGTCGAATATGGCGGGATGGGGTAGCGCGCTATGGGTGATCCTACGTCCTGGTAGGCGGGCACCGGTATGTTCGCTACGCCATCTTCGTCACTCGTCACCCTAACGTAGGCGAACCGGGAGGATGTTGGTGCCACGATGCAGGCCCCTTGAGTTGGCGACGATTGAACCATGTATTGACGAGCAACCTTCGTACTGTCCAGCGTCCTACCAGTGAATGGCTCTTTCGTTACTAGTGCACCAACCCCATCTACGGGAGGGACCTCAAAGACGATGTTCCCGGATGGTGTCCAATGAGCATTGCTGCTAGCACGGGGCACGCTATACATAGCAAGAGAATCGCCGGACCGTGAGTCGCGCAAGACGATGAAGGTGGAGAGGGCAGTTTCTTCTATCCTCACAAAAGCAGGAATGGATGGGGCTACAACGGGGTGTGAAAAGCTCACTACCGAACCAAGATGAAATCGCGGATAGAGATAGGCCGGAATGCCACTTCCGTAGATATTCGATCGATAGAAGCCAGAAGGCGTTGGAGCTGTGCGCTCAATGAGGACCGCATCTGTCTGACCGTGAGATGGAGCTGTGGCGCAAAAAACCGCGCTCAAAAGGGTAAAAAAGACAAGACGCCGTGTCATGACAGCCTCCGTAGCGTTGCATCCCCCCGAACCATATAATCTACATCTGCATTCTCATTTTAATCGCGTTTTCGGCATTGTAGCGGTACTTGATTACTTCTTTATGATCATCGATCCACCGGTACCGTATGCGTCATACACATTCATTCCAGTACCAATGCCGTGAACAAACAATCCAACTGGTTTTTCGGAAGTAATGATGTGTGACCCGGGCGCAGACAAAACGCATGCAAAACGGAAGCCACTAGCGTGGGTGGTGAAGGTAGAGACCGGAATAATCGTCCCGTTGATGAGGACTTCTGATGAGTGTCCGGGAGGACAAATAATGGTGACGTACTGATTCCAATTTGGCTCAGAAATGGTTGTAACAAGCTGCTCCCGGGCATACTGATCAGTGGAGGGGATCATAATCATGCACGGATCACCAGTGCTATCAATGCTCGTGAAGCCCCTTCCAAAAAGGGCAACCTGCACTGGCGAGTCGGCTCGCAGTTCAAGGGGCTCATTTACGTCGCGGGAGAGCTCTGAGAAGCCTTGTTCGGGAATAGTTTCCGTGATATTGCCATTGATCACCACTTTTGACGCCTGTGCCGTTGCCATTACGCGAACGTTCGAACCTGCGCGTCCGTACAGAGGGGGTACGAACGTTGTGGCGCCAAATGTGGAGATCGGGAGAAGCTGTTCATACAATGGATTGCAAGCGCACCACTTTACCGGCACATAGGCACACGAATGTCCCGAGATTATGCTGACGGGCTGCGTGGAGGTTATCAGCGTCCCCGTCGGGTCGGCTGGCTCCGTCTTCGAAAACGGTGCTACATAGGTCCAAACCTGACCTCTGTCTAATCGAATATCTATGCCATCCGCCAATGTGCGATCCCACGCAGCACAGTTCTGCGGTCCACGCACGTGAATCATCGTGCCATCGGTGGTGCCAATGATGGAAAACAGACCCATGAGGTCCTGGGCAAGCTTTGAGTAGCTGGAGATCACATAGGAACGGCCTAGGCGGGAAGCGGGATGAACGGCGTACGTCTCTGTGGCTTGGAAACGATGGGACTTGGCCGTTACGCCAATCGGAACATCAGACGTAATGACGATGGAGTTCGAAGACAGACCGGTTTTCTTGGGTATCACCGTTTCGGGCAACTGCACTCTTGCTGACGACCGCTCATTCACCGCGAACGCCGTGTCGAAAGAAAGCGCCGGGATCCGGATGCGGATATTCGCTTTGGAAACGGTCCCAATAGATACTGAGCAGTCTAGTTTGCCATTGCGATCAGATACGTCAGTCGGCCCAGCCTCCCTGAAATTCGGTGGGAAGCAGAACAAATACTCTTCAACTGCTCCCGCCGATGCCTGGGAGAACACTGCGGCCAACAAAAAGACAATGAGATTACGCATGGTGAGCCCAATTCCAGTGATGCAGTTCTTACAACATACACTATGAAGAGCTGCCCTTTTCGTTTGCCGCTTGGCCTATTATCCCGTATCTTTGTTGTCTTTGCCGCTTTTCTCAATTGAAGGCGGTTTCTCTTAACATTATCTAGGTGACCTGCTATGGCAGATCTGTCGAAAATCCGGAACATTGGGATCAGTGCCCACATCGACTCCGGTAAAACGACGCTGTCCGAGCGCATCCTGTATTACACGGGTAAGATCCATGCAATCCATGAAGTGCGCGGTAAGGACGGCGTAGGCGCAAAGATGGACTCAATGGATCTTGAGCGCGAAAAAGGCATAACGATTCAATCGGCTGCTACGTACTGCACGTGGGGCGATTTTGATATCAACCTCATTGATACTCCCGGCCACGTTGACTTCACCGTTGAAGTAGAGCGCGCACTTCGCGTTCTCGATGGTGCAGTTCTTGTGTTGTGTTCAGTTGCTGGCGTGCAATCGCAGTCCATCACCGTGGACCGCCAGATGCGTCGTTACAGCGTTCCTCGCTTGGCCTTCATCAACAAGTGCGACCGTCAGGGTGCAAATCCCGACCGCGTTGCCGAGCAACTTCGCGAGAAGCTGGCGCACAATCCGGCGTTCGTAACGTATCCGATCGGTATCGAAGACAAGCTCGAAGGCGTGATCAACTTGATCACCATGGAAGCGAATTACTTCGATGGCGAAGGGGGCTCCGACATTCGTGTAGAGCCTATCCCTGCTGACTTGCAAGAGAAGGCAAAGGATCTGCGTCACCGCTTGGTTGAGATCGCTGCGGATTTTGACGATGCACTCATGGAGAAATTCCTGAGCGATGAGAGCCCGTCTGCAGCAATGCTTACGGAGGCCATTCGCAAGGGAACATTGTCGATGAAGATGACACCTGTGTTCTGCGGCTCTGCCTATAAGAACAAGGGTGTACAGACGCTTCTCGATGGTATCACGTACCTCTTGCCTGCGCCTTCCGACGTTAAGAATGAAGCGTTGGACCAGGACAATAACGAAGAAAAAGTAACGCTCATGACAGATCCTTCAAAGGACCTCGTGATGCTTGCTTTCAAACTCGAAGATGGTCGTTACGGTCAGCTTACATACATGCGTATCTACCAGGGTACGATCAAGAAGGGCGACACCATCGTCAACATTGCCAATGGCAAGAAGGTGAAAGTTCCTCGACTTGTGCGTATGCACTCTGATGATATGAACGAGATCGACCAAGCTTCTTCAGGCGACATCGTGGCAATGTTCGGCGTTGATTGCGCATCGGGAGATACATTCTCTGATGGCAATGTTCGCTACACGATGACATCGATGTTTGTGCCGGAGCCGGTGATTGAACTTGCTGTTGCTCCCAAGGACAAGGCAGGTCTGGTAAGCTTCTCTAAGGCACTAAACCGCTTTACGAAGGAAGATCCAACATTCCGAGTTATGCGTGATGAAGAGTCGCACGAGACCATCATCAAGGGCATGGGCGAGCTTCACTTAGAGATCTACATTGAGCGCATCAAGCGTGAGTACAACACAGAAGTAACCGTTGGTCGTCCAAAGGTTGCCTTCCGTGAGACCCTTACTCAGCGTGCTGAGTTCAATTACACACACAAGAAGCAG
>JAPLFN010000047.1 GCA_026390655.1 Candidatus Kapaibacterium sp. | reverse complement strand
GACAGCTCGTGGTATCTCCAGCCGGAGATCTCCTATCGACTTGCGTTGTCCGACCTTTCTTCGAGCAACACCTATTCACCAACATCATTCTCACAGATCCGCATTGGTGTAAACATCTTCTTCGGATTCTCTGACAAAGAAACTGCCCCCGAGCCATCGCGAGGTATGAGTGCATCTATCGATCGCATAACGGCGTACGACCGTGATGGCAAGGAAGTGAATGTTTCTGCCCTCAATGTTGAGGATGTTCGATACAACGAAATGTTCCCGCTTGTACCGTATGTGTTTGCAAAGGAGAATGCTCTTCCCGATGAGTCATCTCAACTGACAGACTTCATGCCGGAAAAGGGTGGCTTCCAGCCCGAGTCCTTGCCCCTTGATGCAATCGAAGTGAACCGCAACCTGCTGAATATCATCGGTTCGCGCATGATCAAGTATCCGCAGGCATCACTAACAATCACCGGCACAACAGATGGTAAGACGGAAGCGAAGTCCAAGGATCTAGCGCAACGTCGCGCAGACTGGGCACGCAATTATCTGACAAGTGCGTTCGGAATTGATTCATCTCGCATCGTTGCTCGCACAACCACCACGCCCGCAAAGCCATCAGCCACAACAGATGCAGATGGTATCGTAGAAAACCGACGAGTTGAGTTCTCATCAAACGTGCCGGATGTGCTTGCACCTGTTGTTATCACGGCAGACAACCAGCGCGTTTCGTCTCCGGACGTGGTGACATTCCATCCAAAGGTGGAGAGCGAAGACTCCCTCAGCACATGGTCGCTCTCCGTAATGCAAGCCGGAAGACAACTCCGTGAGATAAACGGCGTTGGCCGTCCGGAGCGTGTAAGCTGGCCTATTCGTCCAAACGAACTCTCCGCCGCTCAAGTACCGGTCGACTACGAAATGGTCTTCCGTTCTGTGAAGGGTGATAGCGCGACAGCCGTGGGCTCTATTCCTGTGGACTATGTCTCCAGTGTGCGGAAGAAAACCGAAAACTTGCCGGACCGTACGGTAGACAAGTATTCGTTGATCTTGTTCGATTTCGATAAGGCCACGCTCACAGAAGACAACTCACGTATTCTTGAGCAAATGGTCTTGCCGAATATCGCTTCAACGTCCAAGGTGAAGATCATTGGTTATACTGACCGTATTGGCAATGACGTCTACAATGAAAAGCTTTCGCGGGAACGTGCCGAGACAGTAAAAGCGTTTCTCATGTCGAGAGCCAAGGACGCTAAGTACAGCACAAGTGGCGTTGGTGAGGGAACTGAGATCTTCCCGAATGACGTTCCGGTTGGCCGTCAGCTTTCTCGTACCGTTCAGGTGATCGTTGAGACACCGCGGCGGTAAAGCCCCCTATCATGTTTGTACGTTAAAGGACACATCACAGTGAATTACCGGTTCCTCAATAGTATCGATACTCCCGAAGACCTTCGTAAGGTTCCGGAGTCGGAACTGCGTCACGTAAGTGATGAAGTGCGCGACAATCTGATAGACACGATCACACGCGTGGGCGGACATTTCGGCGCCGGCCTTGGTACAGTGGAATTAACCGTTGCTTTGCACTATGTATTCAACACACCTCGTGATAAGATCGTCATTGATACCGGGCACCAAGCGTACCCTCATAAGATCCTTACCGGACGTCGCGACACACTGCATACGATTCGTCAGCAAGGGGGCTTATCAGGTTTTCTAAAACGCACCGAGAGTATCTACGACGAATTCGGAGCAGGTCACGCAACAACTTCGATCTCTGCTGCACTTGGGATGGCCGCTGCACGCGACCAGTTAAAGGAAGATTTTAAAGTTGT
>JAPLFN010000029.1 GCA_026390655.1 Candidatus Kapaibacterium sp. | reverse complement strand
GCCTCCCTTCGAAACGATCACTTCAGCTGCTCGCAAGATGCCGATGATCTGTTCTTCCGTGAAATGTTTCCGTCCCATATCGATCTCCTTTCGACCACCAAACTATCATTTCAGTTGGTAGTATTTTTGGGGAGCGGGTCACTCTACCAAGACGCCGTGGCAAAGATTGATGCAATGTTAAAGGAGCATGGAACTCATAAACTTCAACTGAACAGCTATCGCGTTGCCGCGTACTACCATCTGTATGTTGAAGACTTTGAGAGTGTGCTGAAGACGTGTGACCGAGCCATGGAATACCTCGATCAGCATCCACATCTTTCACAGCGCGCCAGATATGGCGAGTTCAACCTTCAAAAGCTGTCTACTGCAGTCTTTGTTCGACGTTTTGAAGATGCCTATCAAATGTCAGACAAGTGTATCGGATCGTTTGCTGAAGCTGGTAATAACTGGTATTTCGCAACAGATATGGCATTTGTTGCTGCTATCAACTTGAGGGATTTTCAAAAGGCTGAGAACTATTATGTGGCAGCAACCAGCCACCGCAAGTACAACGCTCTGAATGTGTCCTTCAAGGAACGATGGACTCTTTACGGAGCATATTTACATCTCGCTGAACGCCTTGACTTATATTCCTCAAAACAGAGTCGTTCCAAACCGTTCAGACTTTCAACATATCTTAACTCACTTCCGGCTGAGTCAAAGTCCAAAAAGGTCTACAACGTTTTTATCATCATCTCCCACGTGTTCTTTCTCATGCTTGATGGTGACTTCGATCTTGCCGAAAAGCGTATAGAATACCTAAGGGTGTATTCGTCGAGATATCTCAAAGAGAAGCAACTGAATCGAGTGCGGCTCTTTCTTCGCCTCATACAGAGTTTTCCAAAACATTCCTTTATTCCCGATGAGATTCGAAAGAACTCAAAAGCATTGTTTCATGAACTCGAGGCAACTGCGCGAGATCCGATGCCGTCTGATACAAATGAGCTGATTCCTTTTGAGCTGATGTATGAGGCCCTGCTGAGGAGCATGGAAAAGAATTCCTGATCTTTATCCGCCTGTCGTAAAATGTCTTGACATTATGTATATTGTCCACACATTTCAACACTTGAGAATGGTGACACTATGCAAACCAAGATCCAGCTGGGTATACGCCATCGGCAGATCCGTGAGTCAGTGCTAAAAATGTCCGTGGCCGACTATGCCAAGCACATGCAGGTTAAGGTTCCAACCGTGTACTCCTGGGAATCGGGACGGACAACGGTACCACAAGAGGTCCTTGCAAGTCTAGAGAAGCGCCACGGCGTCTCTTCAGGCTGGCTGCTTACAGGAACTGGGTCACCAACGATCAGTACTGTCCAATCGGATCAAGATGCTCAAAACACCCACAAGACCGCTCTAGAGCGCCTTGAGGAGCAAGTACTCTCCATTCGTGCAGTCATTGCTGAATTGAAGGCCCACTCTCCTCTCGTCGTTGCTCCTGCACGGGGCTCTAAAGGGTCACATGGACCTCGCATACCTATGCTTTCGCTAGGAGTAAGTGCAGGTCTGCCTACGGCTTCAGACGATACAATTGAGCGGGAGATCGACCTTGCTGACATGCTGCTGGAGCACCCGGAGAGCACTTACTTTATTCGTGTTGTTGGAGACTCCATGACCGATGCCGGCATAAGTGATGGCGATACATTGATCGTTGATTGCGCAATCCAACCACGCTCAGGCCAGATCGTCATTGCGAAGGTCTACGGCGAGCTCACAGTGAAGCGCTATCTCAAGGCAGAAGGACGCCCAGTGCTGCGTGCTGAGAATCGGCGCTATAAAGACATTGCCATTACGGCCGAAATGGACTTCACCATCGTTGGTGTTGTACGCAGTTGCATCAAGAAGTTCTGAAAGAGTCACGCGTGGACAATTCTCGCTTGTCAAATCATTTGACATTTCGTAGAATTGTCCATGATTCTCTGCATTCTGTTGGAAGGGGCTCTCTCATCAGCTCGATGGGACGCCATCGTTGAACGTGCACACGCATGTACGCCATTACTGGCTGTTGCCAAGCACGGCAGACTTTACTGCGGCATAGATGACCTTGATGGTCTAAGAAGGCTTGTTCACAAAACACACGCACGAGCTGCATTAGCTCCTGACAGAACGAGTGCCCTCCTCTGTGCACTTGATGGTGTTGTTGGTAGGGTGGATGCTTTTGCTAATGCGGATGAAGTACCAACCTCGGTTCTTCTCAAGCTACCAGAGTTGGGCCTTGATGAGCTAGATGCTGAGCGCCTGAGGTTGTTCGGAATGCGAACGATCAGAGATCTATCAGCACTTCAGGAACGGCACCTTCGTGTGCAGTTCGGGAAAGTGGGAACAACGCTTCACACGTTTCTTACTGCATCTTCTGAGGCTCTCCCCTATTTCGTTCCGCCCCCTGATATCATAGTGTGTGAGCGATTTGAAGAATCTCAGCGCGAACCCGGCGAGCTAGAGTCTGCACTACTCCTCTGTGCGCAATGTGCCGTTGATGCATTAGTCCCGCAACTATGTTGGCGCATAGAGATCGGTGTGCTCGACAGAGCTGATCATGTATGCGCTCAACGCGGACGCATCCTTCGCGAGGGCGTTACAACCATCGGATCCCTTCTCGTCCATGCTCGTGCGTTACTGCGCGAGTTGCTGGCTCCTACCAGATTATGGTGGGGTATCCGCCTGCGTCTGGCATCGCTCACTCCCCCAAGGGCTGTCCAGACGCAGATGTTTATCCCTCGTAAGACAGCGAATGATGTGTCACATACGATGCTGTCTCGCTATTCAGCTGTTATCAAGCGTGTTGAGATCATCGATCCATGGTCGATCATCCCTGAGCACTATGCTCGTATCACCGGCTTCACAACTGATCCGCCCGGTAATGTATGAAACTCCTACTGGAACAGATTGATGTAGGATGTCGGAACAACACGCCCTATGTGATCTGCTGGCGCGGGGGTGCATATGACGTAGAGGAAGTTCTCGACACATGGACCAGTCGTGGCCCATGGTGGGGAAAGGATGAGCTTCGTGACTACCTCCTGCTTATGACAACCTCAGGCGTAATGGAGATCTACCGCAGCAACCTTAACGGTTGGATGCTCTCAAGAATGTTTGACTGATGTTTGCCTCCCTCCATACACATTCGCACTTCTCATTCCTCGATGGCGCGTCGTCACCTGAAGATCTTGCTGCAGAAGCTGCTAGACTGGGGCATGCTGCTATCGCTATAACTGACCGACTAGGTGTGTATTCTGCGGTCCGTCTTCAGCGTGCTTGCCTAGAGCATGGCATCGCACCGATCATAGGAACAGATCTAGACCTTCATGGTGTCACCATTTCCCTCCTTGCTATGAATGCAAGGGGCTATGAGGAGATCTGCACTCTGATAACAAACGTCCGTAACGATAGCGATTGTGATGTTCATCGTTTGATATCATCGTTACAGCAGTGCTTTATTATTGTTCATGGGTTATCTGATGAATGCGATCGAGTGGACGAGGTATTGCGCAAACTGCCTCTGCAACATACATACGTAGGGATATGGCATGATGGAAGACCGTGGGCGCGACGCAGAGCCAGCTCTGTGGTAGAACTCGCACTGCGACACTCACTACCTATCGTTGTTGCCCAAGACGTACGCTATGCTAGACGTGGACACTATGCAACGCACGATCTGATGACGTGTATACGTGAGGGTATCACCATCTATGAGCCACATCCATTACGTCCGGTGAATGACCGGCAATGCTTGCGTAGCGAAGAGGAACTTCGCTCCTTGCTACCCTGGCCTGAAGCATTTGACACAGTTGATACGATCACGCGGAGTTGCTCATTCAACATCATGCCGGAACATATCACCCCCCCTGCAGCACAGCTACAAGATGGAGAAGTAGCGATCGACGTTCTTCGTCGTGAGTGTTATACAGCATTTCCTCACAGATACACCCTTGAGTCTGATAAGGCAGTGACGTTGTTAGAACATGAGCTGCAGATCATCTCTGACCTTCAGTTGGCCGACTTCTTTCTCGTTGTAAAGGAAGTTGTTGACGAAGCAAAACGCAGAGGAATACGCTGCTCAGGACGTGGATCTGCAGCGAATTCTATCGTTGCATATCTGTTAGGCATTACCGGTGTATGCCCCATTCGACATCATCTCCTCTTTGAGCGATTCCTACACAGGGGGCGAAAGGGTACACCGGATATCGATGTTGATTTTGACAGCGATCGTCGTGATGAGGTCATAGCATGGATGGAAGAACGTTTCGGAACGGATCGTACTGCTATGACCGCAACGTTGATCATGTATCGCGCGCGCATGGCAGTACGTGATGCAGCAAAGACACTGGGATGGCCGATGGAAATAGTGAATCGGCTTTCAAAAACTATNNNNCGACGTGCCGTTACTTGACGTTCTCATCCTGGCAGTTCAGCTTCTTCTGGATCACCCTCGTCACCTTGGACTACACTCCGGTGGTATGATACTATCCTCTCGGTCATTGAATGTATTCACTCCTGTACAACGCTCAGCTAATGGCGTTGCAGTTGTACAGTTCGATAAGGATGATGTTGAGGCTATGGGGCTCGTCAAGTTCGATGTACTCGGCCTGCGCATGCTAGCATGTGTGAGCGAAGCCGTTGAACTCATTGCTCAGCATAGCGGAGACCTCCTCGACATTGATGAGCTGTCGCTTGATGATGAAGCAACGTTTGACCTGATTCGTAGTGGGAAGACACTCGGTGTCTTTCAGATAGAATCACAGGGACAGATGCATCTGCTTGCAAAACATCAACCGGAGAATTTTGACGACCTTGTTACGGAAGTTGCGCTTTTCAGACCAGGCCCGCTCCAAGGTGGAATGGTGCATCCGTACATAGCACGCAGGAAAGGCCAAGTGCCGGTTACATATCTACATCCAGATCTCGAGCCGATCCTCAAGAGCACTCTGGGGATCGTTCTGTTCCAAGAGCAAGTGCTGGACATCGCCCATCGATTTGCAGGCATGCCCCTTGACGAAGCCGATGATTTTAGAGCTCTTGTATCAAAGAACCGCAATCCTGAGATGATGGAAGCCATGCGAACTCGCTTCATCAATGGCGCAGTACATCGTGGAGTTGATAGAAGCAGTGCTGAGCAGGTATATGAGAAACTCTCACATGCTGCCGCATTTGCCAAGATCGTCTATCAGAGTGCGTGGCTCAAGACCCATTACCCTGCTGCGTACATGGCAGCCTTCATGCAGCACCGTCCGGGGATGTACAATCTCATGACCTTAGAGGATGAGGCACGTCGGTTTGGAGTGAATATTCTGATGCCTAGTATGGCCTACTCAGGTATTCGTTATCATCTGGAGATCTTGCACGACGGAACGCATGCGATACGTAAGCCCCTTTGTAGCATTGCTCATGTACGTGAAGACTTAGCCCGCAGTATCGTTTGGGAGCGATCACGAAGACCGTTTACGAGCATTGAGGATATCGTGACGCGGCTTAGTGATGTACCGCGCGACGCACTAGATGCGATTGCTCTCTCGGGGGCAATGGAGCTGTGGGAACAGGATGCTCGGCGTGCGCTCTGGATGGTTGGCGTTGTGAAACGACGTACGATGGGCTCAGTGCCATCACTCGTGCATGTACCAATGATACATGAGGACGATATTCCTGTACTACCGGTCCTTCGAGCACAGGAGCGCCTCGCATATGACTATGTCACCCACGGTGCTGCCCGTGTTCACCCGATGACGCTCTACAGACGCACGCTCATTGACCTTGAGGTACGTCCGATCGATGTGGTCAAGAGACTCCCCATAGTTCCTACGACACGAGTGACTACGGCAGGCATCGTGATACTTCGGCAGGCACCTGCTACAGCACACGGGATGCTCTTCGTCACAATCGAGGACGAGACGGGGTTTATCCAGTGCATGGTAAAGCCTGAGATCCGTGAAATCTTCCGCAAGGATCTACGCACAGCATCTCTGATAGTGAAAGGGACGCTCCATGGGACAGCCGAGTGGCGCGGGATCATGATTGAGGAGGTTCATGTACTCATGAACGTTATCGGAGGATACCACGGACACCTATCCTATGCTGGAGGTACAGATACGATTTCTCTTTTACAGGATATACCGGATACCGATAGCAGCGTTGACATCGAACTTCGTCTCCTTGAGAAGATAAAAGCAGGGAGCTAACTCTCCGAAGATCTCGAGTTGCTTTGCCGGCATCCATTGCAAGCCTATAGGCAAACGCACTCCAAGAATGAATGGATCGCCAATGCCGATGTTCACACCAGGGCCGAGATACCAGTCCACGTTCTTGACAAGCTTCTTCTTCAATAACCAGTAATCAGCTGTTAGATGGAGATATCCGTTGTCTCCAAGCCGCCACGCTGCTCCCAGTGCGATCTGGTCAAACCGCAGTGATAGCCCTACATTGCCTGGATATCCGAATTGGATCCCAACGCCTGTTCCCTGATCTCGGTTCTGAGCACTGGCACATACACCCGTGGTTATCACCCCAATAATCACCCAAACCGTCAGAATTGTTTTCATGATCTTCACGTTCACTCCTTCATAACTTTGGTCTATGAGACCCATTGCAATTCTTCTTGAATACGACGGCGCAAATTACGTAGGCTGGCAGAATCAGCCCAAGGGGGATTCTGTTCAGAAAACCATTGAAGTTGCGCTTGGTAAGGCCTTTGGAATTGATGCAGACATTGTTGGATCTGGAAGGACAGACGCCGGAGTGCACGCAAGAGGCCAAGTGGCGCATGTGCACCTAATGACTGAGGCAAACAACATTCCTCTCGACAAAGTCTCCATCGCGATCAACACTCACTTGCCACGTGACATCCGTGTCTGCGCAACTTCTGACGTAGACGAGTCCTTTCATGCTCGATTCAACGCGATATCTCGCGAATACATATATGTGATAGCAAAGAAAGAGTCGGTCTTTTCAAGATATTTCAGCTGGACACCGGACTTGCCATTCGACCCGGCCAGACTTGCTGAAGCTGTCCAGATCTATGAAGGACAACATGACTTCACAGCAGTCTCAAAGCTCAATCACGATACGCGCTCGTATGTATGTCTGGTGGATCATTGCCAGCTAGAGGAACATTCTGACCGTTTCGTCATTCGTATACGTGCAAACCGTTTTGTCTATGGCATGTGCAGGGGTATTGTCGGCGCTGCGCTGACCATCGCTCGTGGAAAGATCGACCTCGACACGGCACGGGAGATGTTGGCGTCAGGAAGTCGGGATGGCCAAGCACCCCTAGCCCCCTCCCATGGACTGATCCTTAACCGTGTCCGCTACGCGAATGGTATTTTCGATGACCAGACGTTCTACTAAGGCAAAAACATGACCAATCATCTAGTCTCTAATCGATTCGTACCGATAGCACTCGCTGTGGTGTCATCATGCCTCCTCACTTATTGCGGTGCGATCAATCTGTTCCCTGTCAGTGAGGATCAGCGCCTGGGAGCCCAGTTCGATAAGGAGATCAAGGCTGATACAAAACAGTATCCGCCTTATGCGAATGCTACTGCTAAGCAATACGTTCAGTCCATTGTAGATAGGATCGTGAAATCACCTGACGTGAAGTATCGGGGGACGTTTCCCTACCACGTTGAGCTCATTAAAGACGACGGTATGATCAACGCATTCTGTACGCCCGGTGGCTACATCTACGTCTATACCGGTCTTCTCAAAGCGATTGATAATGAAGCCACGCTTGCGGGAGTGTTAGGGCATGAGATCGCACATGCTGAAAGACGTCACTCAACGAATAGGATGACGACGCAATACGGAATTCAGACCATGATGGACATCGCACTAGGGAAGTCCGCCGACCAGAATCTTCAACTTGCTGCCAATGCCTTCACAGGCCTGGGGCTGCTTCAGAATAGCAGGTCAGATGAAGAGGAAGCTGATGATTACTCATTCAAGTACTTGAGAAGTACTCAGTGGTTTCCGGGTGGCATCCTCTTCTTTTTTGATAAGGTTAAGGGGCGTGGTGGCTCATCTATTGAGCGCCTGCTCAGCACACACCCGCTCCCTCAAGATCGGATCGACGAAACCAACGCTCGATTGAAGAAGGCTAATGTTCCGCCCCCTACCGAGGCTCAGTTGAACACTCGTGCCTATACGGATTTCAAACGGTCACTCTGATGACTAGGATAGCCACGACGGTGTCTCATCAAGCGCTCTTGTGCAGGCGCGCCACATCAAACGAAAAGCATCAGCGGCATTGGCTGCTTCTGCAACAATGGTAAACTCTCCGACCGTGTCGACACCTATTTCCGTGCAAGCTTTGTCGCGCTGTTCTCTCCTGTAGGTGTCAACCTCGATTCGAGTGATCCCGACATCGTAATGTTTCATACTAGAGCCTCTACCAACAGTTCCCGCCGCCGCATCCGATATACGCAACGAAGTAACCGAAGGAGTCGCACAGACGGCTGCCGTTGGCCCTAGCGTCCGCTTTGTTGAAACAAATGCAACAGATGGATCCCATGCACGCACCTCGGGTTGAAGATCGCTGTTACCGACAACGAGCGCCACAGGTATGCCGATCGACCCAAGTATGGCAGCATTCATCTCAACTTCACCAACGGGTTTTCCATTCAGACGCCATTCGCGAACGAGACTTCCTACGTATGTGTGCGCAAGCAAGCCACCGGGTGTTCCTGCCATACTGTGGTATCCGATCATAAAAGCCATATCGAATGATGAATCCACTCCTTCGAGCTGACAGAGGGGCTTATTCCACGGCTTCGCAGAGCCAATGACTAGCTCAGCAGCGCTGTGAAGATCTTCCAGAATGAGGTTCCGCATTGTTCCATGTCCATCGCCAACAACGAACGTGGCGTCTGGAGCCCCACTCAGTACACCCATTATCGCAGCATTAACATCTCCGGTCAGCAAGCGTTGGGCGCCAGCATACCCCGCACCTCCAGGCATGAGCTGATCGTGGTGGACTATACCTGTAGCCCCTTCCATGTCGGCTGCGATAAAGATCTTCATACTGTATCCGTTGTTACATTTTCCGTTTCTCTGCAAATCTACACAGTGAATGTGCGGAGTGAATCGTATCATGCATAATGAAAAGCGACATTGAAAATGGTCTCGGCATAGTAGACATCGTAGTGTTACCTGAAATGACGGCTACATTAGATGATCGACTGATTCATCCGGTCTATTCCACGTTTTGGTTGGTCTATCATGCTGAAGTAGCTGCCAGGCGTGCAATTGAGCCATACTTTGACTCAGATGAGAACGCCGTCGGGACCTCTATATCCGTTGAGCACTATGCAATGGCCGGTGTGGGTGCAGAAGTGAGAATCACGGCGCGCGTACATACAGTCAGGGGGCGACACATATTGTGCATGATTGAAGCACGTGCTACAAAGACGAATACCCTCTTGGCGGAGGGTACTCAGGGTCAGGTCATTATGTCCTCAGCCAAACTCACGAACAAATGCATAAGCGCCGTTCGGTAGTGAGGTTTGACTATTTGTCTTTACAACTTTGTGAACACAAATGTAGTCTTGGTTTCGGAAGCCACGCGCTGAAGGAGTGGATTCGAAGATGCAGAGCGATTGGCGTAACTCTGAATACGTGATGGATTGATTCCTCTGCGAATGAGAATGTCTCGTATTGATCGCACTCTCTTTTGCGACATCTCGATCTCCTCATGCGAGCTACTGCGTGCACTGGAGGCGGAGACGATATCTAAGCCTACATCATTACGTTGAACCATTACTGTGGCCATGGAATCCAATAGTCCCATATCACTTGGGTTGACCTCACCATTCTCGGCGTCGAACGAGATGTTAATGTTCATGACGAGAGCATCCTCTGTGGAAAGCTTCGAGATCTCTACATTATTACGAGGTAGAAGCACCATCATCTCATTGGTATGAATCGAACCAGCAGAATTTCCTGCTGCAGTAAGAACTCCACCCGCAGAAGATTCAAGATCCCGCTCCATACTGTTTGTATTGATCGTAAGCACATACGAGTGGCGAAGTGCTTTGTAGATTCCAAGAAAGATGCGGTCAAACTCATAGACATCATTCAAGCGGAAGTTCTTACCACCGGTCTCAGACGAAAGACGCGTAACAGGTGCATCGTTTTGCGCACCGTAGACAACCGTGTGGATTATTGTACCAGTCTTTTTAGCCAATGTTATTACTTCTTCATTCGTAGAAGATGACGAATTGTCCTCTCCGTCAGTGAAGATTATCAGAATACGCTTTGTTGCGTCTGGAGCATCTTGAAGTTGCTTGATGCCCTCGACGGCGGCATCATATATTGCTGTTCCTTCACTGCGCAGATTCAATCCGTTTACTTTGAATTCGGAAAGATACTCTGAACGATCTTTCGTAAGCTCAACTTCAGTCGTTACTCTGCCCGTAAACTTGACGACCGATACATAGTCATTTCCGTTAAAAGAACTTAGTGCTTGTTGTATTGCCTTCTGCATGCGAATGGCCCGTGGAATCGTCATTGAAGGGCTGTGATCTAAAGCAAATGCTACAGCGAAGGCATCAGACTCATTCCGACGTTGTTCACGAATTGAGATTTGTTCAGGTACCGCTGACATTGAGAGGTTCGCGGAGACAAAGTCTTTCCAAAGCTGTCTCGCGTCTTCTTCAGACTGAAGATATGGCGGTGCATAACCACCGATAGTATTGCCTTTGTTGTCAGTCAGCACAAGCTCAATCTCTGTACGTTCAGCAAAAACCCTACGGTCAACTACCTGGTATCGCGCTTGACCTAACTTCACCAGGTCACGAACTGTGGAGGCCGTTGCAGCGCTTGACACATTCAACGTGGGAACAGGATCAAGTCCGTTTGCAACAACAAACTGAACAGAAAAGGCCAACAGCGTTACAGCTGATATCAAAACTCTGAGATTCTGATTGACGTTCATGGGTGATCCCCTGAGATTGTGTTGATGGGTACGTAGGAATACGCACACATGATCTACAGGGACGAACATAATACGTATCTATACGTATATCAAGAAGAATCTTCGGTGTAATTACGTAATTCATTTCATGTGTTACTTCAAGCGTCAATCTAACCGGTTTGTTTTCATAAGGTTAGCCACATTCACCGCAAGTAAATAATTTATTTTAAAATGTGCCCGGTTTGGTTGCACCAGAATAGCAAATCAACCTCGTCCATGTCTATTCCTAGCTCGAAACAATATACCGAATATGCCTCCTCGACTGATTGGTAGGCTCTAACTGTATTGATTTGGGGTACTTTTACATACACACCGCACCTAACCAGATTTGTCAATAAATGGCGGTCAATAATTGCCAGACCGCGCACTCCGATGTTCCTTAGAAAATGACTTGCTTCCTTTAAGCCGATACCATTAACGCTCCGAGCTAGCAGCTTGCGGCGA
>JAPLFN010000050.1 GCA_026390655.1 Candidatus Kapaibacterium sp. | reverse complement strand
GTCAAAAGAGCGGACAGGGTCAGCCCCCTGATCGATCAGAGTTGCAACGATTCGATGGACACCCGACGTCGTTCGTGGAAAGCGGAACGAACCCGTATCCGTCATGATGCCCGTATAAAGACACATCGCCATGGAAGGCGTGGTTACATTGAGCGCCTCCGCGATATCGACAATCATCACCGCTGTAGAGCATGCATCAGTGTCGATCCACGACGCGATCGCGAAGTCTTCAGGATGGGTATGGTGATCTATGTTGACAACGGTTGCCGGTGACGCGACGATTGCAGCACCGAGATCGCCGAGTCGGGAGACGGCGTTGAGATCAAGCACAAAGATCGTATCAGCCTCATCCAGGTACTGTTTTGTTGACTCGTCGAACACCACCATCGACGCTGCCCCTTCCATCCACAAAAGATTTGAGGGGGCTGCGTTTGGCAACATCACGGTAGCCGTGGACCCGAGTGTGCGTAGGAGATGCCATAGCCCTAACGCAGAACCGATTGCATCGCCATCGGGGTTCATGTGCGTTGTGATGACGGCTGTGCGTGTGTTACGGACAAAGTCGAGAATGGTTTGCGGTACGAGCATGGTGCAAGATACATGGCGAAAGGGCGAAAAGGGCTTACCTGTAGATATTGGCTTCCTATCTTTGCAAATGACATGGACTTGGAAAAAGATCGGCGTTGTAATGGGAGCGGGGCTTGTTTCCTTGTTTCTCATTGGAGTTGTTGCCGATCAACTGTTACTGCCGTGGATAGTGTCGATGACAAATACGTTCACGGTTCCTAGTGTTATTGGCAAGAACGTGAACGTGGCAAAGCAGATGTTGTCGGACGCCGGTCTTGTTGTGATGGAACCGCGCGAGCAACACAGCACAACGATCCCAAAGGGTACCGTGATGTCGCAGCTGCCCTATGCAAACGCAACGGTCAAGGAAGGCCGCCGGATCTATCTTACCATCAGCCAGGGCATCGAAACGATTCGAGTGCCATCTCTGTATGGTATGACCGTTCGCGATGCTCGGCTCATGCTCATGAGAGTTGGCCTGCAATTGGGAAACGCGACCTATGAACCTAGCGATGTGATCGCCGTTGATCGAATTGCAGCCCAAGGCATTCCAGCTGGGGCAGAGATCCCGTCTGACGGCATTATAAGCGTCGTTGTTTCAAGGGGCTCTAGTGGCGTGAGGGTTCCTTCATTAGTTGGACTCTCGCTGGAAGAAGCCCAGGCATTATTGCTTGATGTTGGCCTTACTGTTGGCACTATTACCTACAAAGATTCGGGCGCGTTCGATGCAGATGTTGTTCTCGCGCAAGACCCACCGACCGATACGGCGGTTGAACAAGGTGCATCAATTCAGATTGTTGTGGCCCGCTAACTTTCTAGTAGCCAAACCCAGCCGGATTCTTCCTTGACCTCATAGGTCCTGAGCCCCCCGCCACCAACAGTATTGGCGCCGGTACAGATGTCGAAACGCCATCCATGCATGGGGCAAGTAACTGTCCCGTCACTTATGTACCCATCATAGATAAGGGCAATACGTTTATGCGGACACACGTTCGTTACGCAGCGAACCACCCCATCAATACGGAACAAGGCTAGGTCATGTTCAATGTCAACTTCTACGCGAAACCCTTGGCGCTCGGACACAGAAACAGACCTACATAGACGCAACCATTGCTTACCGTCTAATTCCTTCGTTACTCTATCCTGCATCATACGGTCAAGACTATTGGGTCAGAGATTATTGGCCCCTTGTCCCCCATCACCACTCGTGCTGCGTCTCTCAGTGCATCGTGTTCAAAGACCACAATCCACTCTTCATCAATGATGCGCGGAAGGAGTCGCTTCTTCTCCGAGATCGTTGTAAGAGGATGGTTGTCATAGCCCATCACGTATGGCACTGGTACATGTGC
Source organism: Candidatus Kapaibacterium sp. (assembly GCA_026390655.1). GTDB lineage: Bacteria > Bacteroidota > Ignavibacteria > Kapaibacteriales > Kapaibacteriaceae > UBA10438. The sequence continues at coordinate 6,319 of JAPLFN010000050.1, read as the reverse complement.
GCCCGTTGGCATGAGATCTGCCGGAAAGAATAGTGTGGTCTGACCGTCGCTTACCGTTATTCCCTGCATGGCCTGTGTGTGACCAAACAGCGGCTCAACGCCGATGCCCGGTAACACTTCTCCCTGACCATCGAGAAGTTCTACCATATTGCGGTCGAAGAGTGGCTGATACATCTCTGGCAAAAACGACGCTCTATCTTTTTCCGTTGGGTTCAATGCCCACGCGTAATGGTCAGCTTGAACGTAGTGTTTTGCGTTTGCAAAGCGCGGCGTTCCGTCACCTAACACAGCGCCCCCTGCATGATCAAAATGGAGATGGGTGAAGATCACATCCGTTACATCCTCTGGACGGACGCCATGCGTAGCCAATGAGGCGTCAATTGTGAAGTCGGCAAACGTGATCCCGTAGATATCCTGGAGTTTATGCGACATAAAGGGGCTATTCCCCGTGTCAACCAGAATCGTTTTGTCCTTTGAGCGAAGCAGCAGAACCTTGGCAGCCATCGGAATCCGGTTCTTTGCGTCTGCTGGAGCATAGGCACGCTCCCAAAGCGTCTTCGGAACAACGCCAAACATTGCTCCTCCGTCAAGACCGAAGCGGCCTGTCTCTAGAAGCGTAACAGAGTATGGTCCGATGGTGATCATTGCAATGGCGGTAATGCTAGTGGTGTTTGATGTTGTCGACAAAGATCCCAATTCATCACGAGTTCTTCTTCGTGAAGAATGATCCAGGCTCGGACGAGGGCAAGCTTCTTGGGAGGGAGCGACCCCGCCAGAACTTCAGCAGTTGTGATGGCGATCGATGCTGTGTGTTCTGCCGATCGAACGTGGACATGCGGCAGTTTGTGCTTCGATCCTTCTCCATAGACCATCATAATCACGATGCCATAGAACATTGAGATAATCGGCATGGTGTCCCCTAGTAGAGAAGACATCGTGCGATCAACCTGTGGGAACGTGACATTCTCCGCTTCATCTTTTGGCAGAGCATTTTTCTCTACAAGCTCACGCAGGAGATCCGGCGAGATATCGAGCCCGTTGGACCATGTGAGAAGTCCGCAGACAACCGCGGGATACAAGGCTACATTTGGTTCGTTTACAGCTGAGAACCCCGGGACGCGAGAGAACGTCTCGATGGGCACGAGGTATTGTTCACCCGATCTGAAGGTCAACTCAACGATCGATCCATTCGAACGAGCCGAGGTGAGCAAGGGGCTAGTCATCGAATACAAACACGGGTTCATGGTAATATCGAACTTTGCGGGCTAAGATCTTTGACGTCACTACGTCATGCAGCCAGGCATTCTTCTCTTCAATTGGAGTTGACGCCATCAGAAGGTGCAGGGAAATGTTGAGGTTCAGAACGCGTCCGGGAATAATGTGCCTCGTGATTCCAGCAGGTAGAAGATCGGCCTCCTTGGCGGAATAGACAATGTTCTCGGGAGAAAAGGACGGGAACATGACTATCGCAGGGCACTCTGCAGCGCCACGCACCGTAGAGATCAGATCGTCGTGAACGATACGGTAGATCTCGCCACTACCACCATAAAGGGCAACAAGTTCTCGCAAAACTCTAGGTGTAGAAATATCCGGACCAGAGGGATGCAAAAGGAGGACATCGTCCTCACCACGAACGATAGCAGCGCAGGCCCTGCCTTGAACTCCAGCCTGAAACATTCGTAGTGCCTCACTTGCCCGTGCAAGAGTGGTACGCTCTACGATGCTGGCAGGATGAGAGCCAGCCTCGACCGCCTCAATCACTTTTTTAGCCGCTGTAACAGGCAACACATGGTACCATGCCTGCAGCTCCACGCCATCGGATCCCCCATAGGGCACCTCCTGGACCAGAATATCTCGTGCTCCCATCAGTTTTAATGCTGTTGTACGCGTTGCCCCATCAAGCACTGTATACGGCAGGACATTGGAATTCACATGATCAAGGCGCCCAATGATTGGTGGATTTCTAAGTACGCCGTCATTATCCAACGCTGCGCGGATCCGCTGAACTCGGGCTGTATCAGTCTCTTCGTGGAGGGCGACCTCCTCGGCTGGGACAAAGCGGAGGCGGAGCTCATGAGGCTCAAGTGATTGAGTGGCCATGACACAAGTTACCAACGAGACCGTTTGAGAACACTCTTCGCCGTATATTTGGAGCTTGTCTCTTCGACAACAGCATAAAGAACCAATTTCTCGACCCCTTATAGACTAGAGGAGTACCCAGCATGGGTGCCATTACCAAGATCCGCCAGATCAGTCCGTATTTCCTGGGCTTTGTAGCCGTACTCTTTGTAGCCTTCATGGTGATCCAAGATTCCAGCTGCGAAACGATTAAAAAGTCTCGCAAATCGCCTGAGAACGTTGAGATAGCCACCATTAATGGTGACCGGATCACGTTAGCAGACTACGAACGCCGCGTCCGGGACGTAGTGGAGAACCAGCGTCAGCAGAACCCAAATCAAGAGATCGATGACGAAACAATCCGTCAACAGGTCTACGACGAGATGGTCAATGAAATCCTTCGCAAGCAGGAATCGGCAAAGCTCGGCGTTGTGGTTACCCCACAGCAGATCATTGACGTAATGGTGATCAACCCGCCGGAACAGCTCCAATTTTTCAAGGATTCCACTGGACGTTTTGACAAGAGACTCTATCAAGAGCTTGTTACAAACCCTGATCGCATGGGCGAGATGTTAGCTGCCCAAAAGGTGCCTCAACAAGACATTGATCGCCAGCTGCAGCAATGGAAGAAGACACTCTTTGACATTGAGGATGGTCTTCGTTCGCAAATGCTTCAACAGACCCTCGCCTCAGCTGTAGGTGCCTCTGCCAGCATCCCTTCGGTTACTGAGGCAGAAGTTCAATACAAGAATAGCAACAGTATGGCCGACGTGCAATTCATTGCATTAAGCACGGACCGTGTTGCAGATAATGCTGTATCCGTTTCTGATGACGAGATCAAGGCTTATTACGAAAAGAACAAGGAGTACAATCTACAGAAGCGTTCACGCGCGCTGAAGTACCTAGTGTTTCCTCAGGTTCCGTCCCTTAAGGACACGCAGAACGCAGCCAAGCGCTCCCAGCGTCTCGCCGAGGATTTGGCGGCACTTCCCACAGCTGCTCAGAAAGACAGTGCCTTTACTGCGGAGATGACCACCTATAGTGGGGTCACAACAGACTTTGTGCCGTTGAATCAGATCGATGCTATGACGTCAACCGTGCTTGCGTCGCTTGCACAGGGAGAAGTGTTTGGACCTCTTAACACCGCGGCAGGTATCACCTATTTCCGTCTTGATGGTCGCCGTGAAGGCGTTACTCCGGTCGTGCGTGCATCCCACATCCTCATTCAGTTTGGCACAAACAAGGACTCCGCAAAGGCAGAGGCAATGAAGATCATGGGTCGCGCCAAGAAGGGTGAGGACTTTGCCGAACTCGCTCGCACATATTCAAAAGATCCTGGTTCTGCTCAACAGGGTGGAGATCTCAATTTCTTTGGTAAGGGGCGCATGGTCCCGGAATGTGAGACAGCGGTCTTTGCTCCAGGCGTTGGTGTGGGTGATGTAGTAGGACCGGTTGAAACGCAATTTGGATTTCACGTCATCAAAGTAACAGACCGACAAACAACCGAACTCAAGTTCTCTCAGATCGTACTCAAGCCAACGATCTCATCAGCAACCAAGCAGCAGACAATGGCTCGTGCCCAAAAAGCTGCAGACGATATCATTGGCGGTGCACCGATAGACTCTGTTGGAAAGGCACTAAAGATGCCCGTACAAGTAGCTCCTCTGTTTACAAGTGACTCGCCGGTGCTGTCGTCACGTGAGCTTACATCATGGGCGTTTGAAAATGACAAAGGTGCTGTTATTCGTAAGGATGTAAAGTATTACGGCACTGTTGTATCGCAAGTATCCGATGCACGTGAAGTTGGTATCAAGCCATATGAGGACATGAAGGACAAGATCAAGTCGATCCTTCTTCAACGCAAGAAGCTTGATTACCTTAAAGCGAAGGCAGAGCAAATCGCAGCCAGTCCGTTTGGAAGTGACTCATCTGTTGCGGTGATGTCTCAGTCTGGGCTTCGGAACAACGGCGCAATTACTGGCTTTGGTGGTGAGTTCCTAGCCACAGAAAAGGCATTCTCTACAGCGCCAGGCTCAACAACAGGAGCGGTGCGCGGTAACCGTGCATGGTTCGTTATCAAGGTTAACGCTCGCACTGATGCCAACATGAGTCTGTTCCCATCAGAACGTAATGCAGTTATGCAAAACATGTCAACAAAGATTCGCAACCAAGCGTATTACGCTTGGTTCCAGAAGGTCAAAGACAATTCAGAGATCGAAGATCTTCGCAACAAGCGTAACGATTGACATGATCACCGTCGATGAGGCCTATGCTCATTGTGCGGACCTCGCGCGCCGTCATTACGAAAACTTTCCTGTAGCATCGGTGCTTGTGCCTCTTCGGATGCGCAAGCACCTTTTTGCTATCTATGCCTTTTCTCGTCTTGCCGATGATATTGCCGACGAGCCATGGACTAATAGCGTCGAAGAAAGACTTGATGCTCTGCATGTGTTAGAAGCAAAACTTCATGGCACGTTCGATGTCTCCGATGATCCCGTCTTCGTCGCACTTCAAGACACTATTAGAACTGCGCGACTTCCACTAGCCCCCTTTCAAAGGCTCCTCGACGCATTCATCAGTGATGCAGCATTCATTCCACCAAAAACATGGAGTGATGTTCTTGCGTATTGCAATAACTCCGCCAACCCTGTAGGCGAGCTCTTTCTCCGTCTGGAGTTAGACGGTGAAGAGCCTAAACCTGAAGCGGTAGAAGCCAGCAATGCAGCGTGCACAGCTCTCCAGATCGTGAACTTTTTGCAGGACTTGGGCCTGGACCTTGAGCGTGGCAGACGATATCTGCCTTTACCCGACGCCGAGGTCATTCGACTCACACAAGCGTTATTCAAACAAGGGGCTCCTGTAGTAGGCTATGCGCGCTCCAGACGCATTCGCCTGGAGTTGCGCGCCATCATCGCTGGCGGCCGTACCATGCTGGACCTATGTGAACAGCGCACAGACCGTTTGCAGCGCCCAACGCTTGGCTTCAGGTCAGTACTCGCAATGACACGTCATTTCGTATTCCCGTAACTCCGTGTTAGGGTCACGCCATGGCGTGACCCTACATAACCCCGTAACCCCGTAACTTCGAACCCGTGTCTACCCATCTCTATACCGACGCCGAGGACGGGCTTGTGCTCACCACGCAGGGGAGCACCTCGTTTCATTATTCCTTTGGTTTTCTACCCAAGGAAGAGCGAAACGCGATTCGCACCGTCTACGCCTTTGCGCGACGGATTGATGACATTGTTGACGAGAATCCATCCCTCGATCCTGCAGTACTACTTAAAAAGCGACAGCGTTTGCAGTGGTGGAGGGCCGAGATAGAGTCTATGTACGCCCCCTCACCAGAATCCACCTCGGCAACGATAGAAGCTCTGGCGACAGTCATCCGTCGATTCTCGATCCCTAAGCAATACCTCTTGGCGATCATCGACGGTTGTGAACGCGACCTTACCCAGCGTCGGTATGAGACGTTCGCAGAACTCAAGGAGTATTGCTACAGCGTAGCTTCTGTTGTTGGACTCATTAGTATCGAAATCTTCGGATACCGTCACGAAGAGACTAGGCAGTATGCGATCAACCTAGGGTATGCGTTGCAACTGACGAACATTCTTCGAGATGTAAAGCAGGACAAAGACCGTGGATATATCTATATCCCAAAGGAAGACCTCGAGAGGTTCAAATACACCGAGGAAGACCTCAAGGCTGAGATCTATGATGAGCGGTTTGTAGACCTCATGCAGTTTCAGGCCCAGCGTGCCAGAGACTATTATCATCACGCCAGGGCATTGCTACGTCCGGGATCATGGACGCCATCGACTACCGTCTTCTCGAGAAGATTGAACTCAATGACTACCGTGTCTTTACCAAACGGATCCGCGTAAACGCTATTCACAAGCTCATTACCTCCCTGCGGATCTGGTTGGGGTCTAAGCTGTTTGTAAAGCGACTTCGATAAATCGTATTTTTGACGCCATGAGTACAACCTTTAGCCCAGAAGAGCTCCAGAGCATAAGCGCCCTTAAGGCGAAGTATCCAGATCCCAAAGCCGCCATCATGCCAGTGATGTGGATGGCACAAAAGAAATGGGGCTGGCTCTCTGACGATGTGATGAAAGAAGTTGCTACGGCAATGGAACTCCCCTACGCGCATGTTCTTGGTGTAGCATCATTCTACACCATGTATTTCAAGAAGCCAATGG
>JAPLFN010000051.1 GCA_026390655.1 Candidatus Kapaibacterium sp. | reverse complement strand
CGTAACCCCGTATTACGGTCACGCCATGGCGTGACCCTACGTAACCCCGTAACTCGTAACTCTGAATCTATCCCCCTACCTTATATCCCTCTGCTTCAAGAACCTTCTTCATGCGTTCCACGTGGTCTCCCTGCATTTCGATCGTTTGGTCAACGAGCTGTCCGCCAGCGCCAAGTGTCTTTTTAAAGAGAGTGAGAAGTCGGTTGAGCTCCATAGGGTGCGAGAAGAAGCCCCATGCAATGGAAACGGGTTTACCGCGACGTTTCTCCATGCGTACACGAAGGCGCAGTACTTGACCGTCGTGACCGCGACGTTTATCGTCGGTCTTCGCAGTTGGCTTGTTTTTGTCCGACTCGGGCATGCCGAGCAGCGAGGCGAGATCTTCTAATCCAGGCATAGTTGCAACCTACGGAAAGTGTGGAACTTGCCCGTGGAGCAGTTCCTTCCGAGGTTTGTTGAATGAAGACGTGGTTTATACTGGTGGTGATCTTTTTTGTGACTGCTGTTTACGCTGTTACGGTGATGATCCATATGTTCTTGTGGAAGAACTACGATCTGTTCTTTGCTTACACCAGGTCCTGGTCGAGGTTTGTTCTCAAGATCTCGGGTGTGAGAGTTACTACCCAAGGTGCTGAGCTCCTTGCGCCCGGAGAGCGTTTCGTTTACGTAGCCAATCACGCGAGTCTTTTTGACATACCGGTGATCCTTGCACATGTGCCTGACAATGTGCGCATCATGTATAAAAGGGAGCTCGAGAAGATCCCGATTTTCGGGTGGTGCGTCCGGATGTCGCCCTTCATTGCCATTGACAGGGACCGTGGCCGCGACGCATCAGACGTCCTCCAGTCTACGGTCGAAACCTTGCGCTGTGGTAGTTCGGTCTTGATCTTTCCTGAGGGAACGCGAAGTGATGACGGACACGTAGGGATGTTTCGCAGGGGGGCATTCACGCTTGCAGCACGCAGTGGCAGACCGATTGTTGCCTTATCGTTGATCGGCACGGCCTCGATTCTTCCTAAGAAGACACGGCACATCAGAGGGGGCAATGTGATACTTCATATTGACGCCCCGGTATTGGTGCCGGCTGAACTTTCGCGAGAGGAAGAACGTGATCTCATGGCAAGGGTTCGGCAGATCATCGTGAACACCGTAGATTCGCATCTATGAACGTTACAGATATCCACAAGATCGCTGAGTTGTCTCGGCTGAGTTTTACAGACGCGGAAGCAGCTGCCTTTGTTGAACAGTTTTCCAGCATTGTAGACTACGTAGGTACGATCAACGAGATCGACATGTCGAATGTTGAGCCCCTTGTTGCGATCAATGATCAGGTGAATATTCTTCGTGAAGACATAGTTGGTGACTGCCTTACTACGGAAGAGGCATTGCTCAACGCACCAAAGAAGAACGAGGCGTTCTTTAAGGTGCCAAAGGTTCTCTGATGATCGTTGGAATCATCCCTGCGAGATATGCTTCTACGCGGCTACCCGGTAAGCCGCTTATCGATCTGGAAGGGCAGTCGATGATCGAACGCGTATGGCGGGCAGCATCTGCCGCGTCTGTGTTGACCGTGTGATCATCGCAACAGACAGCGAACACATTGTAGTGGAAGCGCAGAGGCTGCGTGCAGAGGTTGTTCTTACATCACCCGATGAGCCAAGTGGAACGGATAGATGTTATGCCGCAATTCAGGTGTTGAAGATCTCACCGGATATCATCGTCAACATTCAAGGGGATGAGCCGCTCTTACAATCGAACGTCCTCACCCATTGCGTTGAAGCACTTCGTAGCGCAGGAGCGGATGTTGCCACCCCGGTGACACGAATATCGGACATGCTTGATCTTACCGATCCCAATGTTGTAAAGGTTGCACGGGCAGCGTCAGGCCGAGCATTATACTTCTCGAGGTCGCCGATCCCTTACCAGCGCGGAGTGGATGTTGCTCAATGGTTGGCATCAGGTGAGTACTGGAAACATATCGGTCTCTATGCCTATACGGCAAAGGCATTAAAGCAGCATGTGATGCAGCCACCGTCACCTCTTGAGCGGATGGAACATCTCGAGCAATTGAGATTGTTGGAGCAAGGGGCGTATTTCACGTGCGTTGAGGTTGACCACGATGCGATCAGCGTTGACACTATTGAAGATGCTGAACGCGTACGGGCCATCCTCCGGGCAGATCTGGGCTAGAGCAGGGACCGAACAGCCGCTACTGCTGCGTCAACGGAGATCGTT
>JAPLFN010000075.1 GCA_026390655.1 Candidatus Kapaibacterium sp. | reverse complement strand
GCCTCCCTTCGAAACGATCACTTCAGCTGCTCGCAAGATGCCGATGATCTGTTCTTCCGTGAAATGTTTCCGTCCCATATCGATCTCCTTTCGACCACCAAACTATCATTTCAGTTGGTAGTATTTTTGGGGAGCGGGTCAGTTACAGTTCCAAGACCGGCGAGTGTATTTACTGTTACCTCGCCTGTCGCTCCGGAGATCGACATACGAAACGCGTTGCTTGTACCAAGGCGAAGATCATTACCATCACGCGTACCAACAAACGATGCAGGCGATACGCCGGTATTACCGCTAAGAGTCCAGTATTCTGTCTTGTCGGGATCAACCCACTGTGGCTGTCCTGCAACGATCTGTAAGAGTGATCCATTGACTCCCGGCGCGAATGGTGCGGCATAATTCGATGCATCACCAACAAGCAGATGACCGTAGAGTAGCGGGATCTTTGGAAGGACAGCAAACGTTGCGGTGTCATTGAAATCACTGCGCCCATTCACGGTGAGCTTATTGCTCACGGTGAGTACACGCAGCGTAAGACTATCGGTGTAGACAGGTGTAACGCCCGGACCGCGCGAGATCAACACCATACCATCAACTCCGGCAATTCCGTTAAGCAGAAGTGGTGTTGCCACACCAGCGAGATTGAAAGGCGCCTTTGCATCAATCTGCTGAGTTGTTCCGTTGAGAAACAACATTGATTGCCCACCCGCGTAAATGTCGAGATCACGAATACCCGAAGTCGACATGTTTCCAAGGATAGGCAGGGCTCCAACATCAACGTTACCGCCAATGATCCATGGGCGATCGCGAAGCAATCTCGTAGCATCAACCCAGGACGGTATGCCCGCCATTGTTGCCAAGAACGATGAATCGGCTCCCGGTGCAAATGGTTGCGCAATGTCATTGGCATCGCCCATGTACATATTGTACTGAGGAAGGCGCAGAAGAGTTTGCGACTCACGCTTGAAGAGTTTGCCCGTACCATCAACCATCACCAGGCCTTCACCACCAATTGGTGGGTTGGATGTGCCTACTCCGGCGAGTGAATTGATAGTGACTTCTCCTGTGCCTGAGGAGATCGTCATTCTAAATGTGTTGTCGGTGGCAAAGCGAAGATCATTGGCATCACGCGTACCGAGATATGCCGCGGGAGCAATACCTGTGTTACCAAACAGAGTCCAGTATTCTGTCTTATCCGGGTCTACCCACTGTGGTTGTCCGGCAACGATCTGCATAAGAGATCCATTGACCCCTGGTGCTAGGGGGCTTGCCAGATCATTCGCATCCCCAACAAATAGGTGACCATACTGCAGGGGCAACTTTGGAAGTATCAAGAACCGCGAAGAATCTCGTACCAACAATGGTTTGTTGACGTACGTGTTTGCTTCAATGATAAGCCCCGTGTCAGACACCACGAGGTCGCCGGACCAACGTGGAGTGAGACCGGGACCAGACGAAATGAACACGCCACCACGAGGCCCATCTTGGCCATCAAGTAGCAGAGGAGTATTTGTGCTATCTAAGTTTAATGACCCAACAACATTCATCGCACCAGTGACCATGATTTCGCCCGTCGGCGTAAAAACCATGCGCGTAGTGTTCTTGCTCTTCAGGACGAGTGCCGCGTCGTTGGTGGTGCCAAGAAAGTGATTAGCATTTACCGAATCATTTCCGCCAAGCGCCCAGAACAGCTGATTCGACGAGCCGTTGTCGCTGCCACCATACCACAAAACGGTCACCCAGTTGGGAGCAGACTTCGAACCAAAATTGTACTGGAACGACCCACTGGTCAGGTTATAGATCAAGAGTCCTGTGGACGGTTGCGGCAGTGCGTCTCGCTCTGCCAAGGTCATACGTGGGACAAGGAGACCTTTGGATGTACTGTTGAGTTCTAAGAGAGCCGAGTTGTCCGGCGAGGCCGTATCGATACCTACATTGTCCGTGCTTTGAGCATACGCCAAGGTGCCACTTCCCAAAAGGAAAGCGCAAAAAACAACCGTCGCTATGCTTGATCGAAGCAGGGTAGCGATGGTCATAGGCACCATGGAATGTTGAAGGAACTCACAACAAAAGGACCTCTACGGTTTTCCACAATACCACCGTTGCGAAGGGACACCCCTTCGTAACTAGGCAAAAATCAGGATTTGGATTGAGAAATGACATACGTAGTTTCGCGTTACCCATTTAATGGCAATGGCTTGGGCGAAATTCAGATGGCCAACAACGATTCAAAAGCACGCCAAAAAACTGAAACAAAGTCCCACTATACCCACATCAGTAAATCTACGCTAATTTGAATGATATTTGCAATGTTTTCCACACACACTTCATGAATCCATCATTGATGATCGTCGGGCTCGGCAATCCAGGACGGCGGTATGCCGGCACCCGTCATAACATTGGGTTCATGATCGCGGATGCTTTAGCAGTCAAACACAGTGCCACGTGGACAAAAGTCAATGAACACGTCCTGCAAGCGCGTTTTCAGGTTTCGACAGTGGAACTCTATGTAATAAAGACACTTACGTACATGAATCTCACGGGAACTGCCGTTGCGCCGCTAGCAAAAGCATACGGTCTCACCCCAGATCGAGTAGTGGCGATCACCGACGAGTACAACTTCCCTACTGGCAGGATTCATCTTCGGCTAGGCGGCAGTTCTGGGGGTCATAATGGGATTGAATCCCTTATCGAAAGCCTAGGAACTTCCGATTTTTGGCGCCTACGCTGTGGAATAGACCGCAAGTTTGGACAAGGAGAGCTTGTGGGCTACGTACTTTCTCCCTTTCCCTCAGAAGAAGAGCTCCTCGTTACGGACATGATAGCCAAGGCGGTGCTAGCTGTAGAGGAAATGGCACTACGTAGCCCAAGCCAGGCAATCCATGAGATCAATCGCGCTTGATCACCACCAAGGTCTTGTCGTCTGCATAACGCGCACCGGCAGAATAGACGTGAACGTCGTCGAGAATGGCCTGAGTGATGGACTCTGATGAACGTGAAGCATTCATTCTAACGACGTCTTCCAAACGTTCCTCGGAATAGAGGGTGCCCGTTCTGTCTTGAGCTTCAGTGATGCCATCCGTGAAAAGAACAAGCACGTCGCCATGCCCCATGTTAATGTTCTCAACGCGGAACTGTTGATCTGCCACAATGCCTAAGATCCCACCCGTGGGCTGAAGGCGATCGATAGCACCTGTATTAGCCTTGTAATGGAGCGGTGGGCAATGTCCTGCATTTGCATAGAGGACGAGTCCGTTTGATGAATGCGTTAATTCGCAATAACAGAGAGAAACAAATCTCTCATGGGGGAACGTGTCATAGATCAGCGTGTTGAGCCGGGAGATCAGCGACGACATCTTTGTTTCGAATCCTACTCCCATGCGCATGGCCCCGCTAACAAAGAGCGCTTGCACCGCTGCCGGCAATCCCTTGCTCGCCGCATCGCTTATGACAACACCCAATCGTTCTTTTTCGGAGGTTGTTAGATAGTCGAAGTAGTCGCCACCAACGATGCTCTCCGGTAGTGACACACCATAGAGATCGTACTCCAAGAATCGTCGTGCATGTTCAGGAACCAATCCGCTTTGAATCTGCCATGCTTGGTCGAGATCCTTACGCATGCGATTCTCCCGCACGGTGGATTGCATGTTGCGTAATGCCGTTGTTGCAGCGGCGCCCACAACAACCAACGTGTCTCGAAACTCCTCAGCGATTGAATGAGCGGTAAATGCCAACGCATACTTAAAAACGTTTCCGTCGGGCCTCTTGAGAACATCACCCACACCAGAGAGCGTATACTCACGCCTGCCGAGATCATCGTTAGCCCCCTCATCCACAGAAACAATCGTCTGGTGTTTCGTGAGGTTACTGAACGGAGAATCCGGTACAAGTGATCTGCGAGTTCCAACTGTTAGTAGCTCCGTTTCGCCGTATTGATATCGGAGTATGTATGCAGCTTCCTTTTCATCGTATTCCCACACACGACCGCCGGTCATAACAAACCGATCGTTATCTACGATATCGCGCACAAGAGCCGAGAGTAATTCTAACTGACTCTCATAGCTTAGTGACAAGATCCGGTCGATGATCTTATACGTCGTTCGTTGATCCAAAGAGCTCTTCACGTAACGGCGCGAATATACCCATCGCTCTGCACCACGCGTTGAACGGCCTCCGCTTTCTTGATCATCGGAAGCAGGTCAGAAAGATGATCATGAAGTTGCTCAAGCCGGGCATTCTATGATCCTAGTTCTATCAGGTTCTGCTTTTGATCTATAGACAACCCAGACTTTGGAGCCATATCGTACGATGGGCATGCACCAAGGTCAGCCAGTGAGAGCCGTGGCGCGGATGCACCATACACAAGTGTTACAATCAGATTGTACTTGTCCAAGCACGTGTTCACGAGCGATTGATCAACGGGCTGGTCATCGTCTACAAGGCCCTCGATCTCACCTGTTGCAAACGGTCGGTCGTTATTCTTGAGTTCAAGAAGGCGAAAACGACGTGTACCCTCAACGATCACATCCATGCGTCCGTCCGGATACAGTTGCGTTACTTCGATCACCCTTGCCGCACAGCCAATAGGATGCATGTGACCTTCCACAACCAGATTGATCCCAAACTCCGAACCTCGCTCAAGGCACTCATTCATGAGGTCCTTGTAGCGAGGTTCAAAGATGTGAAGCGGAACCCGAACGAACGGGAATAGCACAAGGTTCAACGGAAATAGACTGATCGTCATTTAGCAAATTTCGTAAATCGATCGTTGATCCGGCCCCAATGAAGATTGTTGAGAAAGGCGTCGATATACTTTACGCGACCCGGACCATCCTTATGGTAGTAGGCATGCTCGAATACGTCGCAAGAGATGAGTGGGATACCACCCCAGACGGCACCATAATGATGCTCGTCGACGAGGACATTCAAAAGACGACCGGAATACAACACATCAATACAAAGCACGCCCCATCCTGAAAGTTTTGCGGCTGTAGCTGTTGCCTTGAAATCTGCCTTCCACGCGTCGAACGATCCAAACTCTTTCTCAATCGCTGCAAGAACCTCTGGACCTTGTGATGGATCACCATTGCCTCCGAGCACTTCCCAATACACATCATGGAGGACAGTACCGGCATGATTCCACGTCTGACGACGTTTTAGCTCGCCGAAGTCGCTCCAATTTCCG
>JAPLFN010000053.1:10490-12311 GCA_026390655.1 Candidatus Kapaibacterium sp. | reverse complement strand
GGCGAGCAGCCACCTGATTCGGTTCTTTCCCGACTCGGATACAACGTCCATAGTCTGTCTATCGAAGGTACCGTCTCAACCACAGGCCCTCAGGCAATGAGCGGACTTCCATTTGAAGCTGCCGTGGTTGAAGACACGATGAGGATGACCATGAGCGGTCCGTTTGGGATCACGGCGGCGAAGATCTATGCCCAACCCGACACCTTTGTGGTGGTAAACTACTTTATGCGTGAGGTCATCGATGGGGACCCAGAAGCCCCTTCCCTTGCACGAGCCATGCCGATTCCGTTGACAGTTTCGGATCTACGCATGCTTGTGCGCGGAAGACTTCCTGGTGACCTATCTCGATTTGTTCGAGGGGTGCAGCGGAGTGACGAATCGGTTCTCTTTACAACCATGAGCGAAGACGGAGTGGAGTACGCCCTCATTGATACAACAAAGAGTATGCTTAGGCAGTATCAACGTAAGAGCAAGGACGGAATCCTCGTTATGAACATCACCTTTGGAGACGTGCGGGTGGTAAACGGTGTGGAGATTCCGTACTCCGTTGACGTGGCTTTCGACGATAAAAAACAGACCATTGCTTTTCGGTTCACAAATGTTGTTGCTAATGAGCCAGTTAGAGCCGGCCTCGAAGTGAAGATCCCGCCATCATTCTCTCGCAAGACGTATCGCTAATGGTTTTGCGCATCGTAGGAGCGATCATTCTCTGGTCCGCAATCGTTGCGAATGGTCAGGTCACCCAGTCATCAACGGACAGTGTACGTATTACAATGGATGATGGACGCACCTCGCAATCTGGCGTGGACACTATCGTTGCGTTCTCAGCAAAGGACACGGCCCACTTTACCGTCGCAAAGAAGCAGCTCCGACTCAAGGGAACGTCAGACGTGCGCTTTCGAACGCAGCGACTCCAAGCCGAGGCCATCGTTTTGGACTTTGGAACGAGCATGATGCAGGCCGATGGAGCAACTGATAGTTCCGGGCGAGTTGCGGGCTTCCCTATTTTTTCTGACAATGGAGAAGAATACGCCGGTCGATCTATGCTCTATAATTTTACCACTCGTCGAGGTCGAGTGCAGTTTGGCGAAACGAGTATAGAAGGTGGCTATTACTACGGCAGTCGCATCAAACGCGTTAGCGAGAATACCGTGTTTGTTGAGCAAGGCTGTTTCACCACGTGCGACGCACCGCATCCTCACTTCTATTTCAATTCGCCGAAGATGAAGGCGGTGATGAACGACAAGATCTACCTCGATCCAGTGATCTGGTATGTGGAGGACATTCCTGTTTTCGCCTTGCCGATTGGCCTGTTCTTCAGCACCGAGCAGGGGCGTCGCTCAGGCATCATCATGCCGACACCTCTCATCACCAGTGACCGCGGCGTGGTCCTTCAGAACCTCGGATACTACTTTGCCGTGAGTGATTATTTCGATACTGAGATCACAACCGATCTTACATCAAAAGGTGGCTTCACGTTGTACAACCGGACGAATTACTCGATTAGAGATCAACTATCAGGTCACGCGAAGTTGACATTCGGATACACGAGATTTAATGTATCGAATCCGTATGCGCTTAATCTCGGATTTGAACTCAATCACCAACAACAATTCAGGCCGAATGAGAGTATTGTGTTAGACCTTTTGGTAACGTCCACGAAGCTCTACCAAAACACATCTCTAAACCCTCTTGATAGGTTGCGTCAGAACGCACGTAGTAACGCATCATATCAGCGCACATTCTACAACGGCATGACCTTTAATGCGGGGTACACGCGAGATCAGAACATGATCACGGGAAGTATCACACATGCTCCTA
>JAPLFN010000053.1:7542-10467 GCA_026390655.1 Candidatus Kapaibacterium sp. | reverse complement strand
TTCGGTATACCTCAGATCCAGCCGCTTAAGGGGCTTGTTGCACCGGACAACTGGCTCGGTGATCTTCAGTTTTCCTATCGCTCCACCGCACGCTATACGTCGAGTTCATTCCGCAGTGCAGACACAGGAGCCTTTGTCACTGACGAGCGCTCTGTGTGGGAGCATCGTCCGTCAATAACAGTCACCCCAAAACTTGGCAACTTCATTGTTGCTCCTTCGCTCACCTATTCGGAGAATTGGTATTTCCAACGCTTCACTGAATCCGTCAGCCCTGTTGATTCACAGATCGTTCGAACACGAGAATCCGGATTCTTCCGCGAATACACATATGGCGTTGGGCTAAACGCTAGCACATTCCTCTACGGCCTAGCACATCCAAAGATCCTTGGTCTTACGTCTATTCGGCACACGTTTCAGCCAAGCATCGGCTTGGCCTATGTCCCCGATCAGTCTGATCCGTCAAAGGGCTTCTATGGGGAATACGTGAGCCCCATAACAGGGAAAACCGTTCGATACAACAGATACAATGCTTCTGGCCAATTGGCATCAAGCCAGGAGCAATTCCTCATCACGGGATCGTTCCTGAACAGGTTAGCGATAAAGGTAAAACGGGGAGACACTGCAGACAAGGCCATCGAGTTGTTTACTCTCAACTTCGCCACCTCATACAACATGGTGGCAGATTCACTCCGACTTAGCCCCATCAGTTTCAATCTTCGCACCCCAATGCTTGATGCCATTGAGTTCAACCTTAACGGTGCATTTTCCGTGTATGACCAAGCACTCGTTGCCGACCCATCAACCGGAAAGCTCGTATGGCGGAATCTCGGCACGTCAATGTTAGCCGCTGGAAAGGGGCTTGCCCGTCTGTCCAATCTGAGCATTCAATTAGGTACGAGATTCTCGTCACAAGGTGTAAAGTTTGAACAGCGGACTCAGCCCAAGGACACAACAGGACAGGATAGCGTGCGAGATGATCTGCGTTCACGTTTTGACCGAAGACTTAATTTCCGTGATGATGAAGTGGACCTCTATGGAGATCACACTCCTGGGTGGTCCCCTATTATCATGCCATGGGAGGTTGGTCTTCAGCTTGTCTATGCCTATGCAAAGCCAAATCCAGATGTTGTATCTCAGTCACTCTATCTATCGTTTCGAGGGTCTGTCTCTATCACACAATCCCTCGATATGAACATCGTCGGGTCGTTTGACATGCTCACGGGACAGCTCAACTCTCCAATCATTGACATCACCAAACGGATCCATTGCTGGTACCTATCCTTGAATTGGGTTGCAACGGGCGTTAATCAGGGCTTTTTCCTTCGATTTGGGGCTTCTGCCCAACAATTACGGGATCTGGTCATTCCTAAACAATCCACACCGCTGTATCGGTGAGTGTGGTCTGTATTTTTGCAGCCTATGTGTGGAATCGTTGGATATATCGGCACGCAACAAGCGGCGCCACTTATTGTTAGCGGACTCAAGCGCCTCGAGTATCGAGGCTATGACTCTGCTGGCGTGTGTATCATTTCCGAGAACGGACTTCTCATTGAGAAGAAGGCGGGTCGGGTTAAAGACCTCGAGGGCAATGTTGACATTGCGTCCCTGGCTGGAACAGTAGGAGTGGGACACACTCGATGGGCAACCCACGGGATTCCGAATGATGAGAATGCACACCCTCACACTGATCAAAGCGGTTCGATCGCTCTCGTTCACAATGGCATTATTGAAAACTACGTCACAATCAAGAAGAAACTCCTGAATGCAGGCTACACATTCCGCTCAGAAACGGATAGTGAAGTCCTTGCAGTATTCATTGGAATGCTTTACGATTCGCTTCAGGATCTTGAGCTTGCAGTTCGAACTGCACTGTCTGAGGTTGAGGGTACGTTCGGACTGGTTGTGGTGAGTACGCATGAGCCAGACATGATCATTGCAGCGCGCAGAGGAAGCCCCCTGATCCTTGGAATAGGCAATAACGAATTTCTTGTTGCCTCGGATGCATCTGCAGTTATCTCGCACACACGTCAAGTTGTGTATCTCAATGAAAACGAAATGGCTATCCTTCGTCGCGATGGGTTCTCTACGAAGACCATTGAAAACATCGACACTCGAAGCGTTGTTGAGGAAATCTCCTTTGAGCTTGAGCAAATCGAAAAAGGTGGCTTTGAACACTTCATGCTCAAGGAAATCTTTGAACAGCCGACAACGTTTCATGATGGGTTCAGGGGGCGCCTCCAGATCGAAGAAGGCACTGTTCGTCTCGGTGGTCTAGGCTCCGTTGAAGACAAGCTCAGAGCTGCCAAGCGGATAATCATCACAGGGTGTGGAACATCTTGGCATGCTGCACTCGTTGGCGAATACCTTATCGAGCACCTAGCTCGAGTTCCCGTCGAAGTTGAGTATGCAAGCGAGTTCCGGTACCGCAATCCCATCATTCATCGTGATGACATCGTCATCGCCATTTCTCAAAGTGGAGAAACTGCTGACACCCTTGCGGCCATCAGAGAGGCCAAGCTGAAGGGGGCTACAGTGATTGGGATGGTGAATGTAGTGGGGAGCACTATCGCAAGAGAGACCGACGCAGGAGTCTACCTTCACGCCGGACCTGAGATCGGCGTAGCATCAACCAAGGCCTTTACTTCCCAGCTATGTGTTCTGACCCAATTTGCACTGTACCTTGGTAGGATGCGCGCTCTGTCGGCTGAGCAAGGCAAGGAGCTCGCTCGCGAGATCGAGCATATACCAGATCACATCCGCTCCATCCTCAGCAGGGCTGAGGAAGTTCATACCATAGCTCAAGAGTATTCTTCTGTTAGCAACTTCCTCTACCTTGGACGCGGGTACAACTTCCCTGCAGCCCTAGAAGGCGCGCTCAAACTCAAAGAGATTTCCTATATCCATGCCGAGGGTTATCCGGCAGCT
>JAPLFN010000053.1:0-7437 GCA_026390655.1 Candidatus Kapaibacterium sp. | reverse complement strand
CAGTGATCTTCATTGCTCCCAAGGATGAGATCTATGAGAAAGTGTTGTCCAACATTCAAGAGGTGCGCGCTCGTAACGGTCGAGTTATAGCGATAGCAGACGAAGACGATACGTACATCGACACCGTGGCAAACCATGTCATTCGAGTGCCTCGAACGGCGCCACCACTGACGCCAATTCTAGCCTCGATTCCACTACAGCTTCTGGCCTATTACATTGCCGTGGAACGAGGATGTAATGTTGACATGCCACGTAACCTCGCTAAAAGCGTCACCGTGGAGTGATGCATTATGCTGCATGAAGAGAGCATAGAAACGTTGTTCAAAGAGATCCGCAGTGGATCCCGTCGTGCACTTGCCCGCGCTGTATCGCTCGTTGAGAGCACCGTTGTTGCGGATCAGGATCTCGCGAGCGAACTCCTCCTTCTCTGCAATTCCTTCGCATCACCTTCTCGCCGAATCGGGCTAACAGGGGCGCCCGGAGTTGGCAAGAGCACGTTGATGGAGTCATTTGGTTTAGCATTGATCGAGAAGGGGCACCGTGTTGCAGTCCTCGCGGTTGATCCTAGTTCGAAGAAGACTGGTGGCAGCATTCTTGGTGACAAACTCCGCATGCCTCATCTCTCGTTGCACTCCGATGCGTTTGTACGTCCCTCACCGTCGAGACTTGCATTAGGGGGCACAACAGTGACCACGCGTGATGCGATCACTGTCTGCGAGGCTGCGGGGTATGACACCATCTTTGTTGAGACCGTTGGTGTTGGACAAAGTGAGACCGAGGTTTCGGACATGGTAGATCTTTTTCTCTTGCTCGTCCTGCCAACCGCGGGTGATGACGTGCAGGGAATTAAAAGGGGTATCATGGAAATGGCCCATGCACTCTTGGTGACCAAGGCCGATATTGATGACCAGGCGACACGAATTGCAGTGGCTACTTACACCAGTGTATTGCGACTCATGATTCCATCGATGGAAGGTTGGGCAACGCCCGTGTTACCCGTTAGCGCACTCAATGGCAACGGATTGGATTCCCTCCTAGAGCTTGTTACGCGATTCTTTGATCCCAGCAGCAGTCCGTCTATTGAAGCACAACGTCGAGCGCAACGAAAGAAAAGATTCAGTTCTGATTTGCAGCATGAACTGATGTCGGTACTACGAGCAAATAGCAGCATTCAATCCATCATCAGTGAGACGGAGCACGAGGTACTTGAAGGTAGTATTCCGCCATCAGTAGCCATACGTCAATTACGATCTCGTTTCGCGATCACTATCTCGGAAAGATCATGAAGGTTCAGTTCGCCCCTTTTCAAGAGGCTTTACGTGCAGCGCATATCGACGCATGGGTGATGTATGACTTCAGAGGAACGAATGATCTTGCATGGACAATGCTTGATGTTCCCTCCGACGCTCATTGCACACGCCGTTTTGTTGTTGTTATCCCTGCTCATGGAAACCCGGTAAAGATCGTCCATTCGATGGAAAGAGGTCCCCTATCCCATTTGGATATCAAGGAACTTTCATACGACACGCGCCAGTCTTGGACTGATGTGATTACCTCTGCGCTCTCGGGGCTTGGCACAGTTGCCATGGAGTATTCTCCGATGAATGCTATTCCAGTAGCAAGTAAGGTAGACGCCGGAACAATTGAATTCATCCGATCCCTAGGTGTTGAAGTGGTCTCATCTGCTGACATTGCCCAGCAATTCACATCGGTTCTTAGTGAGCAGCAGCTTGCTGGTGCCGCCATAACAGCGGGACACCTTCGCAACATCATGATGGACGCGTTTCGTTTCATCAGAACAAGCATTCTTGATTCTAAGACCGTTACAGAGTATGACGTTCAACAACGCATTCTCGAGAAGTTTCACGAACAAGGCTTAGTAACGGATAGCGCACCTATCGTAGCCATAGGTCCAAATGCTGCTTCTCCTCACTACGCTCCATCCTACACTGTTAACTCAGTTATCGAACGAGACATGGTGGTGCTCATCGATGCGTGGTGTAAGAATGAGTCGCCCGAATCTGTCTTTGCTGACCTAACCTATGTTGGCTACACGGGCGTGGACGTTCCCACAGATGTTGCCAGGACATTCAACATCATCGTGGAAGGTCGCAACGCAGCGCTTACCTGCGTTCAAGAACGCTTCGTTGATAACGAACCAGTCTTTGGATACGAAGTTGACAACGCGTGTAGAAAGGTCGTCAATGATGCCGGGATGGGCTCAGCCTTTATCCATCGCACAGGACATAGTATCACAACGGAGATCCATGGTCCTGGAGTGAACATGGACGATTATGAGACTCATGATACACGAAAGCTACTTCCGGGTACCTCATTTTCTATCGAACCCGGGATTTACATCCCTGATGTGCTCGGCCTGCGTACGGAGATCGATGTTGTGATCACAAGAGAAGGTACCGTAACCGTCCCCTCTTTACCGTTACAAACAGCCGTGCTGCCACTTCTCGCAGATGAGTGGGAACAGTAATGAGTTTGCAACGACTATCTTTCATCGTGTTGGCTATCGCTTTGATCACTTCGACTGTTACAGCACAACAGTCGCTCGAGCGCGACAACCTGCGAATGGCACAGACCTACGAGCGCAACGGCGATTTTCGCAATGCTGCTCGGTTGTATCAGGAACTGTATGCTCAATCTCCCAAGAGTGAGCTATACTTTCAAGGAGTTGTACGTTCCCTCAGCGGGCTTCAACAGTTTGCATCACTAGTCCCGATGGTGGATGAGCGGATGCGGATTGCCCCTTCAGTGACGACTGCGATTTTGGCTGGCACGCTCAATGCCCAGGTTGGCAAGCTCGAGAAAGCTCAGGAGTGGTGGGCGAAAGCGATTGAACTATCAGATGATGATGAGACCACCAACCTACTCATAGGCGCTGAGCAGAGCCAACTTCTCCTTCACAAACAGGCGTTGGCGTCGTACCTGGCAGCTAGGAAAATCGATGGAGAGTCTACGTCCTATGGCGACGAGATATCCCAACTCTATGCGATCAATGGAGACTTAGAAGCTGCAACAAAGGAGGCTTTGGCGGTGTATGCAACGGACGGCGACCTCGTGCGATTGCAGCGAAGATTGAGCGTGCTCCTATCCTATGAGAAAGGCCCCGCACTCGTTGGTTCTCAGCTTGATGGAATGGCCTCTAGTTCGCCGGACGTGTTGCGATTACAACAGTGGTTCTATCGCCAAACGAAGTCTTGGCAAAGGGCACTCACAGTAACGGCCAAGCTTGATGCCATGTCCAATCCTCGAGGTCAAGAACTTTTACTCTTTGCTGACGCCGCTCGTATGGAAGAACAGTTCGATATCTCGATCGCTGCCTATGGCATGATTATGAAGGAAGCTCCCGACAAGAGATATCATATGTCCGCAGCGTATGGGTCTGCGCGTGCACTTGAACAGAAGTTGAGGGGCTCCAAATCCATTTCACCAGTGGAGGCACGCGCAATTGTTGCGAGATACGACGAGATCATAGATCAGTACGCTCAGCATCCCATCGCTGCTGAGGCGCTCTATCAATCTGCTATTCTGGAAGATGATGTGATCGGCAACATGGATGCCGCGCGTGAAAGACTTATGAGGTTACAGAATCAATGGCGGGGTACAACTGTGTCATCTGAAGGGGCCCTTCGTCTTGCCGACATCTACCTCGTTATGGGTAAGGATCGAGACGCAGAGACACTTCTTCATTCTATCGTCAATGGACCCTCCGTGATCGTTACTGATCGGCGGGAGATGGCGAGTCTTCGTCTCGCGGACCTCGCATTTTGGAGAGGAGAACTCGACTCTGCTCAGGCCCTCTATAAGCCACTTGCAGCTAACATTGGTTCTGATGCATCGAATGACGCACTAGACCATCTCCTACTTATCGACCTTGCCCAGGAAGACTCCGCATCAGTAGTTTCAATCGCAATAGCTGAGGGGCTTATAATTCGCCGAAGATATCGCGAAGGTGCTATTCGTTTTGCCGACGCTGCAAAGTCCGCCACTGACTCCGAGTTGAGGGACAGAGCACGGATGAATGCCGCTAAGGCGTATTTTGACCTTCAGGAAGATGAGACCGCAGAGCCATTATTACGTGAGATCATTGCTAATATCCCAGACACTATCTATGGGGATCGTGCGTTAAGTCTCCTCGCAGACCACCAGGTGAGAATCGGTGATAAGCAAGGGGCTCTGCAAACCCTCAATTCTCTACTCGTTCATTATCCACGTTCTATTCTGGTGCCAACTGTTCGTGATCGGATTCGCGTTCTACGCGGAGATGCATAAAACAGAGCACTGACCGGAGTCAATCTATGTCCACAGTTTCCTTTCATGAAATCCCCTACAAACGACCGGATATTTCGGGTCTTACATCTACGTACGCAACACTTTCTCAGCGACTAGAATCTTCGCAGAGTGCTGACGAGGCCATTGCGGTTGTCCGTGACTGGAATTCTGAACGTATTAGCGTCGGAACGATGGGATCGCTTGCTGAGGTGCATTTCACGCAGAATGTAGCCGATGTATCAGCAAAGGCCGAAAAATTGTTCTATGATGAGCACGGCCCTTCCATCGCCGAACTAGATAACGCGTTCTCTCTAATGCTACTCTCATCGCCTTTTCGTGATGCAATTGCGCTCACCTTTGGCGAACTCTTTCTCACAAGACTCAAGAATGCGAGTCTCACATTTGAACCATCGATTAAGGATCTCCTCGTTCGCGAGTCTGAGCTGTGTCGTGAATACAATGAGCTAACCGCCTCTGCGCATATTGAGGTTGATGGTGTAACATATAACCTGAGTACGATTGGCAAGCTCGTCATCGACCTCGATCGAGGCCTACGTCAGCGCTCTATTTCCGCGATGTACAACTTCTTGACGATTCACGCCGAACAACTTGATAAGATCTACGATGACCTCGTCAAGCTTCGTCATGAAAAAGCGCAACGTCTCGGATTCCCTACGTACACAGAATTCCGCTATGTAGAGTTTGGTCGTGTTGACTACAATGCAGAAGACGTAGAGCGCTTCCGCGCTCAAGTCAGGGAGCACGTAGTGCCCTTGGTAAACAAACTTCGCACAGCGCAAACTCACCGACTTGGACTGGAAAAACTTACCATTGCTGATGAGAAGCTGCAGTTCCCTGATGGAAATCCGGTGGCGTCCGGCGATCACGACTGGATCGTGGAGAGAGCTCACCGAATGTATTCTGAACTCTCAGGCGAAACCAAGGAATTCTTCCAACTTATGTTGGACTCGGATCTCTTGGATCTCAAGAGTCGAGACAACAAGGCCACAGGAGGCTATTGCACCAGCTTTAGCACACATGGATTGCCGTTCATTTTCGCCAATTTCAATAAGACCACACACGACATTGAAGTTCTGACACATGAGGCAGGACATGCATTTCAGGCCTATCGCAGTCGCAACCACATTGTGCCCGAGTACTATTGGCCCACGGCAGAGGCTTGCGAGATACACTCTATGGGTATGGAGTTTCTAACCTGGCCGTGGATGAATCTTTTCTTTGAAGATCAGACGGACAAGTTCCGTTTCTATCACCTTCAAGGCGCATTGTTGTTTCTTCCGTACGGCTGCGCAGTAGATCACTTCCAACATTGGATCTACGCGAACCCGGATGCCACTCCTCAAGCACGAAATGCACAGTGGCGAGAAATGGAGAAGACCTACATGCCATGGCGAGATACGTCCGGCTATCCGGCCGTTGAGGAAGGACGAACGTGGCAGTTTCAACGACACATCTACGAAAGCCCCTTCTACTACATCGACTATGCTCTCGCCCAAACATGTGCACTTCAATATTGGAAATGGGCTGAGCATGATCGGCCAGCTGCCTTTTCTTCGTACCTGAAGATCTGCGATGTAGGGGGCTCCCAGGCATTCCTTGATATCGTGAAAACGGGCGGCCTTACGTCGCCATTTGCAACGGGGTGTCTCAAGGACATTGTGGACTATGCCTACACTTGGCTTGGGGAGCATTACTCTTCAGAACTTAAAGGCGCCTAAGTCTTTTTTAGTCAAGTAAATACAGACTTCTGTTCAGACGCCCTGCGATTGATTCGACGGGGCGTTTTTATTTGTTAACAGTACCCGATTACAGCTGCCTTCCCCCCCCTACCAGGGGTTAATATTCCGTAGGTTTGTCGAATTCGACGGCACACGTTTTTTCAAAACACGTATCACCCTGGTCATACCCATGAAGCGATCAATTATCTGGAGCGTGCTCTTCACGCTAGTTGCCTTTGCATTTGCTACTACGGCCTCTGCACAGTCAAACCCAACGCCATTTGATCTGAATACGGGATCATACTCGATGACCGACTGGCAGTCGACTGCTGTTGCAGGGACATATCCGGCGAATATGGTGTTTCAGCAGACAGCCAACATCGATGACCCCTTTGATGCGCCAGCAATTGCTGATTGGAACTGTGCGTATTCTCTAACGAGCGGTGCCCGAGTCAATGGTCTTGGAACTACAGGCATCGCCTTTATTAACTCCGGAACATTGGTCTGTAATTGCGCATTCTCTGGGAGCGCAGTTCTAGCGTTGAACACCACCAACCGCGCTCAGGTGAATGTGTCGTTTGTTGGACAGACGATACTTGCCGGTCAACGCCGATATGGCCTTCGTCTTCAGTATCGGCTGGGATCCACCGGAGCATGGATTAACGTGGTTAATAATGGTGGATTCGTTGAGTTCGTATCGACGGCGAATGTTACCTCAACAGCAACGACGATCACGTCTCCACTGCCTACAGCATGTGAAGGCCAACCACTTGTGCAGCTGCGATGGGTCTACTACTATGTGCCGAACTCCGGAACAGGAACACGTCCACAAATTCGTCTCGATGATATCAGCGTTACGTCGAACAGCATCGTTGGTACGGCCACCGACCTTCGTATCGAGCGGACGATACCAGTAGCCCCTTCCCAAAACACCGCATTCTCCGTAGCAGTGCGCTCTACAGATGCACTCGGTGCAGCAAAGAACGTTGCGGTAGCCACTACTGTGCAGCTGTCACTTAATACTGGTACGGGCACACTTTCGGGAACGTTGACAGGTACAATCCCTGCCGGACAGAGCACTGTGGTTCTTTCGAACGTTAACTACAATGTTGTTGAGGCTGGAGTATCGATCAGAGCTTCGGTTCTATCTGGTCAGGCCCTAGCACTTACAAATAGCGCTGCATTCGCTATCCAAGCGCCTGCAACCTACGTGTCGGTTGTTGGCGCTCAGCAGGACGCCTATATCAACGTGCCGTTTAATCCAATGACGGTAACGATCATTCGTGCCGATAACACAACAGATCTCAACTACGCGTCAAACGTGTCGGTAACAAAGATCAGCGGCCCGGGTAACGTGACAGGAACACCAACGGTTGCGGCCCTTCAAGGTGTTGCCGTACTGGACAACGTT
>JAPLFN010000119.1 GCA_026390655.1 Candidatus Kapaibacterium sp. | reverse complement strand
GGTGAGATCTTCCACCCCGATTTTCGGATACGATATGCCGAGTGAGAAGCCATACGGTGAGGCCTCTTCGCCTAACCAATCCGGCTCAGCGGGGAGGCGATCGAATCTCTTTTGGAGCTGACCCTGAAACGCTGCGAGACCGTCGTCATTCGCAGTCTCACCATAAATCTTCCCACTTGGCGCTTCGGGCCAATGAGCGTGGAACGAACGTTCTGCGTTCGCCTTGATGGCTGCAGCTAACGTAGCGTGATGAGCGGCGCGTAGATCTGATGTGGTCATTTTGGTGTCTCTATTTCGGTGAAGACCACAAAACTACGCTGTTCCGAGGATGTAGAAGAACTCGTTATTCCGCCTGATCGAGTCGAGCCTTCGCAACCGATGCCTTCCCAACATTATACCCTTGCGTTAAGCCCACTTCGCAATCTACTCTCACGTGGATACGTGAGTATATGCGACTATTAGCAGCCTCCTGGGCCATAGCACGGAACTCGCTCTCGGATGTTGGGAAGAAATACGATAGAACCTCGGCAGACGCGCCACTAAAGTTACTGTGCCCGCTCGTGTAGCCAGGGAAGTTCGGGAGTCCTGCGCTCATCATTACTGACGGGTCAATGGTGCAGGGCCGCGCAGATATGTACTTGTATTTTGTGTACCAACATGCAACGGCAGCATCATGGAGTGCACAAGCAAGGTATGCATGTACACGTGCCGATCGTACGGCACTCATGTTCGCGCTACGCGTGCGGTCCTCC
The DNA here is from genome assembly GCA_026390655.1 of Candidatus Kapaibacterium sp. Classification (GTDB taxonomy): domain Bacteria; phylum Bacteroidota; class Ignavibacteria; order Kapaibacteriales; family Kapaibacteriaceae; genus UBA10438. The sequence continues at coordinate 5,995 of JAPLFN010000119.1, read as the reverse complement.
GCCATCTTCGTCCATATTCCAGGTGGGCCATCTGTTCCGCCCCCTGCCTCCCAATACGTTGCGATGCGTGCTTGTTCGCGTGTGTGGTTCTTTGCCAGATCACGCATTTCGTTCATGTCGGCCTGGAACTTTGCATCGGTCTCAGAAGGGGGCGGACCCGGATCCATAGCTGCAGCGCTTGAGATGTTCCACGGTGTTACATCTCCACCAAATGGATGAAGGGGTGGACGCACGGGATTCTCAACACATTTCCATCTCGGCCACGAGGTCACAATCGTTGGCTCCTTCGCCTTCCACAGCGTTTGGTTGTCTGCGCCTGCCCACTTATCAGAGGCAGCACGCTCCTTGATCTTCGTGACAATGAACCTTGCAAGTGAATCACCTGCCGCAACATCGCTCGGACGTGCAACACCGGCCCATACACGCGATTGTGTTGCATCTGCATACAACGCTTCCATGTTGGCCCGCTCGCCTGGGTAGAGCAGAACAATCACTTCAACCGCTACGCGTGCAATGATGGCATCCTCATTCGGATACGAAGGGAGTCCGGTCTCCGGAGCAAGCGTTGCGATCGATGGATCAACCACATATGGTGCCGGACGTCTGGTGGTATACTTGGCACGCCACGCATGAATCAGTCCGTCATAGGTTCCTACTTCGATAAGTGAGAACATGCGCGATGCAAAAGGAGGACTTGCAAGGGGCTTTGCAGGATCCGGCAAGAATCTGCCGGTGAATGACCCATCAGGATTGCGTTCGGCTGCAGGTGTGATGTTATACTTGGCAACGATCTTGCGGGCAATTGCGCTCCACTCCTGCACAGGCCCTTGGTTCCACCGACGGATTGAACTGCGCTGAGCGTCCGTTCGTCCGGCAACAGCTGCCCGTACAGCATCCAACCCCTCGTCATTAGCGGGTGCTGCCGGGATTACTGTTGTTGGTACGTCGGTGATAAGGATCGGGGTCCAGGTGATAGCTGTGCTGTCATTGGTAGTTGGCGTTAACTCTGCTACAACCGGCGCATCGATCGGACTATCGCATCCGGCGATGATAACCGTGAACAATGCCGCGCTAACAAACCAACGAGTGTGTTTCATCAAATTCATAGTGATACTCCATTCCAGATCGGCAAGTCATACGCCACACCGAATGTAAATCGTGTTGAATGGCCCACGTTGCGACCAGTGAGAGTGCCCGACAAGCCCCCTATCAAGCTTATGGAGCTGACGATGCGATAAGCAAGCGTTGCTCCAACACGGGTGTATGCTTGGGCGTTTGACGGGAAGGGCACGCCCGGTCCAATGTTCGTACCCGATTGCGGCACAACATTCTGAAGCCAAACATCTCCATACCAATCAGCAGTTCCGTATCCAACACGCCCAACAGCGTCGATGGCATCCGGTACGTCAACTTCAAAGCCTCGGTCCACCATCACCTTTCCGCGTGCTATATAGGCAATTCCTGCCATGACGAACAGACCGGAGTTTGTGGTGTACTGCGTTACAATCCTACCCTCAACACCAGTGGCTTGATGGCCGATGGTGACCGGTAGGTCCGGAATGTAGTTTCCAAGAGGAGTGAAGAACACACCACCAACGATCACGTCAAGCCGGCTCGACTCGATATCTAGAGATAGGGGGCGAATCTTAACACCAGCCTGCAGATCCTGCACACCGTTGATCGTCTCCCAAAGACCTGCGCTTGACGAGGAGATCACGTACGGGACGTTCACAACGATGTCCAACCAGTCCGTGATGCCTGCACCAGCATACAGCGAAACACCACTTGTTGTGATGGTGCCAAGCTGAGGGTTAGTGGTTTGTTGCTGACCTACATAGTACTTATTGTACGATTCGGTGAAGCCAGTGAGCGCTGCAGCAGTGCGCCCTTTTCCTTGCATCCAGCCACTGATGAGGCCTTGCGCGTGTGCCACGTGCGTGGAAAGCATGAGGAAGACAAATAGAGTCAGGAGAATCTTCATCCGGTCAACTTATGAGCCCCTTGCCACATATTCCGAATATAAGGAACATATGTTCCTTATATTACCCCGTGCAAACAACAATACAATCAACGCTTCTTGAGCGAAGAAGGATGCGTGCAGCTCAATTGCACCGCAAGGGATGGCGTGTGATCGACATTGCTTCCGCTCTCAGCGTCAGTTCGGCCGCCGTGAGCCAATGGCTTGCAGCACTGAAGAAGGATGGAGAGGATGGTCTCAAATCTCGACCAAAGACTGGCGCTCCCGGACGGCTTTCTGTTCGGCATAATCTTATGCTTAAGCTCCTTCTCAAGCAACAACCACGAGCAAACAACATCGACGCACCGGAATGGGACCGTGCACTCGTTCAAGCCGTGGTCAAGCGACTCTTTGGTGTAAAGTACTCGGTTCAACACTGCGGTAGACTTTTAAAGAAGGCACAAGTTTCCTCGGCTGTGGTTCCACGCGTAATGCGGCTCGAACTCGATGATCTGATAAAGAAAGCAGATATTGCGCGCATTCGCAAACGATTGGACGCTCGAAATGCCAGACGTATCCGCTGAAGTAACCACACTCATCAACCGATTAGATGAGGTTCTTCGTATTGCAACAGATGCCCAACGAGCAGTTGCCGACAATGAGCTACGTCTTGCGCAATCGCAAGACATCCTTTCTGAGAATCAACGGTTCATGAGTGAGACACAGGCATCGATCGCCATGCGGCTCAGTGACATTGTTGGCAATCAACACAAAATCATTAGCAATCAAGCATTGATCGTGGAGAATCAGAACACGATCATCTCCTTTCTCAAGATCTTAGCGCACGGAGAAGAGTAGCGTGCGCGGACTTCGCTTCTACCTACCGTATGCAACGTTCGTGCTTGTGGGACTTTCAATTGTCTACACGACTACCGACGTATTACCCTCAGTCCTTGCCGCATGGCCTGCCGCTGTTGCGATGGTGTTTGGATCATTCATCGGTGGCGCTAGCGCTGAAGGCGGCGGTGCGATTGCATTTCCTGTCTTTACATTGATCTTCAAGATCGCACCTGCCTCAGCTAGGAATTTCTCCTTTGCCATTCAGAGCGTTGGCATGGTCTCTGCATCGTTGATGATCATTGGCAGAGGCATACCCATTGAAAAGCGGGCGGTGTTCTATCCAGCTATTGGCGCTGTTTTTGGCCTGCTCATCGGGACGTATGGCGTAGTTCCGCATCTCGATCCTACCACTACCAAACTTTTCTTTGTCTCACTTTGGATGTCGTTTGGGATAGGACTATGGCGAGCTAATCGAAATGCATCTCGGATCGTTGCGAAGGGGCTGCCCCCTAATCTCACACAACGCGACATCTTCAATCTCATTGGTATTGGTGTGTTGGGAGGTATCGTAACGTCGATCTTCGGCAACGGGATATGTATGGTCACATTCTGCTGTTTGACCTTGTGGTATGGCATTGATGAGCGCATCGCAACACCAACGTCTGTAGTTCTCATGAGTGTGATCACCGTCTGCGGCTTTTTTCTCCATGCCGTAGTGATCCAGGATTTTGGTCCGATTGAATATCACACATGGTTGGCCGCTGCACCTGTGGTTGTGTTCTTTAGTCCACTCGGCGCCTTCACGATCTCGTATTGGAAGCGACTTTCTATCGCACGTCTTCTCTATACGATCATAACACTTCAACTACTCGGCGCATTCTATGTGCTTGGGTTCACGTTTGAACATCTCATGTTCAGTGCCATTGTGATCATCGTTGGCACGTGGTTGATGATCAAAATCGATAGGTCAGGGAACCTACCGGTACAGGTACCTTAGAATGAGCACCGAGTGCTAAACCGAGCGGGTTGAAATCAAATTTCAATTGTCCGCTTGAGCGTCCTTCGATCTCTGGCTTAGCCATAGCCAAGCCTGTGGCAAATCCTGCCGCTGCGCCTACCCATGCAGCAACCGCGCCTACACGAGCGTCACTGGCAAGAACCCCTACGCCCACTCCAACGAGGGCGCCAGCGAGAGTTCCAAGCACCACGCCTGTTCCATCTTCACCGCGGTAGTTAAGCCCCTTTACCAGCTCATTACCGATGAGAAGTCCACCGGCAACGCCAACTATGCCCATACCGGAAACGAGGCGTCCGTCGATGGAGCCGTCGAGCACGGCGGTAAGAATGGCATACGGAAGAGTTAGGCCTAACAGACCGGATGTACCATAGACCGTTGCATCTGTTGACGAGAAGTACTGGGCGTTGCCTATTGCATTGCCGAGAATAATCCCACCGGCCGCGCCTGCAAGAGCAAGGCCCGACGAGAGTCGAAGTCCTACTTGATTACCGAACTCTTCAGGACCAATGATGGTAAGACCTAATAATCCTCCGCAGACCATCGTATAGAATTCCGTGGTGTTAATAACGCCGGCCTTACCTTCCTTGATACCAAGGTTTGATCCAACTACATATCCAACAACTGTCTCGGTAATACCAGTAACCATAGAAATACTGAATCCAGTTTTTGGACTAAGGTCTTCACCAGCGACCAAACCCCCTATCAGCCAACCATGAATAGCCCCCTGAAACATCCCACCAAGTGCTAGAGATGCCGCTCCTTGAGTAACGTTTGCATTGTTCGTGAGAAGCGCAGGGAGGAGAAAGCCCACGCCGCCTGTAATGAGGTATGTAGCCGCACTTGGCTCGAATTCGTCGCTAGAGCCAAACGCATACGACGCAGCAGATCCATAATAGAACAACGACCATAGCGTGCTACCCCACAGCAGAGAGCTGCGACCACTCTGATCAAGGAACGTTTTGTCATCAAGTGGGACAGCCCCTTGCACACGGATTCGTAGAGCCTTCACATCACTAATGGTGAGCTGCTTCCGTTCACGCTCAATGTTAGCTCCAACAACCCGCGACACTTCCAAGACAAATGTGGTATCGGTAAGCCTATAGAGTCGGGCTTCATTGAATGACGATGGCGCATCAAAGATCGCCAAGCGATCATTGATGTCCTTGGTGATCACCAATATGTTCCCACGTTCATCGAAGGGAACCTGCACCTCTACCTGAGCAACACCGGCGACAGTGGCGATCAGGAATGTGAGCATGACCAAATTTGAGCCGAGACTTTTCACCTCACAAACCTGCAAAAAAAAAGGCCCCGTTGGGGGCCTCATTAACGTATACAATTTCTACGACTACAATCAGTAGAGCGAACTCGCCGGCGTGTAGGTCATACCAAACGCTTCGGCAACTGCTTCGTAGACGATCTTTCCGTCCACAACATTAAGTCCAAGCTCTAGTTCCTTGCTAGCCTTACAAGCATCCTTCCAACCCTGATTGGCAAGCTGTACAGCATATGGGAGCGTTGCGTTGGTGAGAGCGATCGTGGACGTGTAAGGTACGGCGCCTGGCATGTTTGCCACACCATAGTGCACAACGCCATCAACCACATATGTTGGATTTTCGTGCGTTGTTGGCTTGCAGGTTTCTACACAGCCCCCTTGGTCAACTGAAACGTCAACGATAACAGAACCTTCGCGCATGGTCTTGAGCATATCTCGCGTTACGAGATGCGGAGCCTTTGCACCAACCACCAGCACTGCACCGATCACAAGATCGGCATCCTTTACCGCTTCGCGGATGTTGGCCTTGGTAGACATTTGCGTGATGATGTTCTTTGGCATCACATCATCGAGGTAGCGCAAGCGATACAGGTTGTTATCGAAGATCGTAACACGAGCACCAAAACCGGCTGCGATCTTGGCTGCGTTGGTACCAACGATACCACCACCAAGGACGATCACGTTTGCGGGCTTTGTACCCGGTACACCGCCGAGAAGGACACCACGTCCGCCCATTGGATGCTCGAGATACTTTGCGCCTTCTTGCGGTGCCATACGTCCGGCCACTTCCGACATCGGAATGAGCAACGGCAACGATCCATCGGCCTTCTGCACTGTTTCGTAGGTGAGACACACCGCGCCACTCTTGACCATTGCTTCCGTGAGTTCGCGGGATGCTGCAAAG
>JAPLFN010000081.1 GCA_026390655.1 Candidatus Kapaibacterium sp. | reverse complement strand
GATTTTATACCATGTAATGTGCACAGACTTCTACACGCCTCTCCTAGACTTTGGGAGTTTCATAAGGTACATCATAGCGTGGAGCAGATGGGCTTTGCCGCACATCTTCGCTATCATTGGATGGAGACAATTGTCTATCGGACCATTGAGTATCTGCCCCTTGCATTCTTTGGATTTGGGCTGACTGATTTCTTCCTGGTGCACATTTTTGCTCTTGCAGTTGGTCATCTCAATCATGCCAATTTCGAGTTACCGATCGGTCCATTGAGATATGTTTTTAACTCGCCACAGATGCACATCTGGCATCACGCAAAGGACCTCCCTGCCGGACGTAAGAGCGTTAACTATGGGATAACGCTAAGCATATGGGACTGGATGTTCGGCGAGGCCTATATGCCAGAAAGCGGACGCGACATCCCCCTCGGTTTCGAGGGGGTAGAGTCGTATCCGCATTCTTTTTGGAGTCAGCTTGTGGCTCCGTTCAAACGATAAGCCCCTTATCGCGAAACCATCAGTGCCTGGCTAAATGATTCCGTACCATCGTTTACCACAAGCGTGTAAGCGCCGTTAGGAAGACTGCGAAGCGTAAGCGTAAAGGTTGATGAAGATGTTGAGGCAATCGACATCTGATTTCCGACATCCACACCTTGAACAGAATAAAGCCTAATGGTTGCGCTGGCCGAAAGTGCCCGTGGTGTAATTACACGAACAGATTCCGTTGCAGGTTGTGGAGCCACGATCATGCTATTGATGAGTATGTCCGGATCGATAGAAACCGTCCCAACTTTTATCACGGCCTCACTTGACGTGGTACTGCCACATGCCGATCCTACAACACAGCGATACTTGCCTGTCTGCTCTGAAGTGATAGCAGGTAGTACCAAAGAGTCAGCGATTGCAGAAGGGATTGGCGCGCCGTTGAATTCCCACTGGTAGGTAAGCGATTGTCCTGCCGCGGAAACACGAAGAACCACCGTTACGCCAGGCTGAACATCTGAGGACAGAGGTTGCGTACTGATAGTTGGTTGCGCGGAGACGCCAACAGTTGCGGCAGCACTTGTTGTTGCCTTGCATACAGTAGTTGCTACGAGATCATATGCACCAGCGTCACCCGAACTAGCAGTGCCAATAACAAAGACGCGTTGTGTTGCGCCGTCGATGTTCACGCCATTTTTGCGCCACTGATACGTAGCGTTCCCGCCATCTACTTCGGGGGCAAGTTCAATGCGCGATCCGGGGCAGTACGTACCAGACTGAGGCTGTTGAACAAATTTCGGCGCAGACTCGATGATGTACGGCGATGCTCCGACGGAAGTATGTCCATTGACGGACGAAACACGAATCATGATTCGTCCAGAGGTTGGACGTTCGGAGGGAACAGTCCAGAGATATGATTTCTGTTTGATTCCCGAAGCGGCGACGGTCCAAGTAACTCCCTCGTCTGTGGAGTAGCTAACTGCATACGTAGAGGTAGGAGAAATGTCTTCGGAGATCCAAGAGATGGGAACTTGCGTACCTGTGCAGATCAACGCTCCAGCAAGGGGGCTCCTCATCGCGAGTGTTCCGAATGCCCACTTTGCAATAAATCCATCATGTGCTCCGCCGATAACATTGCCACTAAACGATGAGCTCGTGCGCCCGGCAACAAAACAATCTCCGAGTGCATCGCATGTAAGCGCTAGTGGAACATCACTACCGGACCATCCAAATAATGTAGAGTACAAGATCTCCGACGATGTAAGCTTGGTAAGGAATCCATCTTCTTGTCCGACCCTTGCAGAAGTAGTCCCCGCGCCAAGCTGCGGGATGGTATTCGAAGTTGTGCTTCCGGTTATGATCACATTGTAACTCGCATCCCATGAGGCATCAGTCGCGATGTCATCACCGTCTCCACCGTAATACAAACAGCTACGAAGTCGTAATCCATCAGCACTCAAGCCAAAGGCGAATGCATCAGTTTTGCCACTGAGCGTTGAAACACCGCCCTCTGGGATAGGCAGATTTGCGGAGCGTGTTGTGCCAACAAGCATGATGCGTCCCTCGTTGTCTGTAAGCACTCGACTCGCACGGTCTTCACCCGCGCCTCCGAAGTAGGTAGAGAATGACAGCAGTCCGTCTGCCGAGAATTTTACGACAATTGCATCACTTGTTCCGCCATTGAATTCCGCATCATATGCATTGGATCCTTGGTCCTCCCAGTGTCCGCCATAGTTGTAGTCTTTTGGATCGGGCACCCAAACTCTGACCTTCACTGGGAATGTGACGAGCTCGTTCGAGGACGTCCACCCACCCACCACTGCATTGCCTGAGTTGTCTACCGCTACCGTTGTGAATTGGTCTGGACCTGATAAAGTAGACACTCTTGTTAGTCAGTAAATTACATCACTGACCCGCAGGAGCGAACAATGGCAAGAGAGCGAAGAGTCTTCGATGAAGCATTCCGAACGAGTGCACTGAAACAATGGGAATCCGGGCGCACGGCATCGGCTGTCTCAAAAGACCTTGACATAGCAGTAGAACTGCTTTACCGCTGGAAGAAAG
>JAPLFN010000091.1 GCA_026390655.1 Candidatus Kapaibacterium sp. | reverse complement strand
TTGGACTTTCTGAAGAAGATGCTGTTAAGGGGCTTACCATTTGGCCCGCAAAGATCTTTGGCATCGATAAGAATTATGGCTCAATAGAAATTGGTAAGAGCGCAACGCTCTTCGTCAGTAGAGGTGATGCGCTCGATGGCAAGGGCAACAACGTTGTGTCTGCCTTCATTGATGGAAGAGAGATCGATCTTGATAACCGTCAGAAGCGCCTTGCCAAAAAATACCGTGAGCGGAGCTCGCGGTAGCAGTAATGGTAGACGGTACACTCCTCCATTCTGAGCAAGTACAATTACCCAAGAGCGCGGTATCAATGGCTCGTCGCGCATTATCCCATGAAGACGCGCTGCGATTTGAAGCTGTGACTCTTCACTCTATTACCTATACCAGCAACGACCTCCGAATCAAGGGCTTTCTTGCATTGCCTCCCGGAGGAGAACCTACGTACCCGGCAATCGTCTTTAATCGGGGAGGTAGTGGACCACGCGGTGCACTCACGGCTGAAACGGCCATGCCCCTTATCGGACTATATGCTTCTTGGGGATATGTAGTAGTCGCTTCAAACTATCGAGGATCAGGAGGTTCTGAAGGTGCACCTGAGGAATGGGGCGCCGGCGATGTGGATGACGCAATGGCGCTTCTTCCGTTCCTGGATTCGTTAGAATATGTAGACAAAGATCGAATTGGTCTTATTGGGGGCAGTAGGGGAGGAATGATGGCATACATGATGTTAACGAGGACTTCACGGTTTCGCGCCGCTGTTACCTTTGGAGCCCCTTCGAGAATCAACGCCGTTCAACACTCAGCCTACATCAGGAAGACAATGATGAAACATATTCCGGCTGGGAGTGTCGAGCAAGATGAGGCCGAGCTGAGAAGCGCAGTCTTGTGGGCCGACAAAATGTCCTCGGAAACCCCGTTGCTCTTGCAGCATGGTACAAATGATGTGAAGGTGGACCCAGAGCATTCGCTGTATCTTGCGCTTGAGCTCCAGCGTTTGAAGCGTCCGTACAAGCTGATCATGTATGACAATGCAGATCATGTGCTGGCTGGTAGAAGAAACGAGTCGAACGCAGACATCAGGTGGTGGATGGAAACCTATGTACAACGCAGAATTAAGAATCTAGGGAATGAAAAATGAAGCTTCGCGCCTTTGTCCTCATGTTGGTCATTGTTTCCGGCCCTCTGCTCGTAAGAGCCCAAGAGAATAAACAGTCATTTGTTGAATGGCTCGTGGAAGACAACGTTCTCGAGCATCAGCTTCACCCGATGCATCCAATGCTCGTAATGGAGCAGTCCTTTCCTGCCAAGCAAGTAGACTCATCGATCGATGTGATCTCCTATGATGTGTATGCCGACTGGTATATGGCGCTGTTAACTCCTCGCGACATGCGCCCAGAGCGCAAGGCAACGGGTCGCGTGAAGGCCGTGGTAAAATCGAGAATCAATGACCTAAAGAGTGTTGTGTTTGACGGATCTTCGATGGCCTTTGACTCTGTAACATCAGGCGGTTCACGCATCACATTCACAAAGAACGCTTTTTCGATCACGATGAATTTGCCGAAACCACTTCAGCGAGGTCAAGAGGTAGAGTTGACCATCTATTATGCCAACCTCAGAGATAGAGGTGCGATCTTCATATGGAGCAAGGCAGATGCCAATGCAGTTAACGTTCCGTACGCCAGTGGGTATACGATTTCGGAACCTGAAGACGCACGTAAATGGTATCCATGCAACGATCAGCCCGATGATAAAGCTCTCTTCACGTCGCACATGCGCGTGCCTAAGGGCTTCACATTTGTCTCAAATGGTGTGCAGTTTGAATCTGTTGCTGACGGTGATACTGCTGTCATTCAGTCGAGACGCCTAGACGTTCCTATGTCTACCTATCTCTTCTCGATGAACGCATCTGAATATGTTGAGTACCCTCAGACATATACTCGATCTGACAACTCAACTGTGCCGATCAGCAGCTATCAGTTTGGTATTGACGTGGATGGTGCCGTGCTAAACGCAAAGAACGCATATAGTAATCTCCCGTTGATGTTTGCAGCCCTGGAAGAGAAGTTGGGTAAGTATCCATTTCCAACGTACGGCCAAGTTGCAGTAGATCCGTTCCAGTATGGTGGGATGGAGCACCAGTCGATGACGACCGTCAACCGCATTTGGCTTAACGGGAACAGTGAATCCGGAGTTGCTCATGAGCTGACTCACCATTGGTTTGGAGATAAGGTTACGTGTGGAACGTGGGGTGACATCTGGCTCAATGAGGGTGGCGCAACATGGGGGGAAGCATTGTATGCTGAATCCCGCTCAGGTGCGGGAGGTTATCTAGCTGCGATGTGGTCTAAGCGTGGTGATTACATGGCCAAGGGCTTGGATGAGCCACCTGTTTATGACATTCCATTGTCGAACATCTTTAACCAACCAACCACCTATGCCAAGGCCTCATGGGTCTATCACATGATGCGGACCTTGGTTGGCGATGATCTGATCTTTCCGGCACTTCGTGGCTACCTGGCCAAGTACGCTCAGAGTTCTGCACAAACATTTCAGTTGCTCGATCACTTGAAGTCAACTATCCTTAATCTACCGGTTTCTTGGGACGTTTTCTTCGATCAATGGCTCGTAAAGG
>JAPLFN010000084.1 GCA_026390655.1 Candidatus Kapaibacterium sp. | reverse complement strand
TCGCGGTCGCCGCCACGCTCGGCCTCGCCGCCAACGCCCCGAGCGCGCCCGAGGCCAAGCCCGTGCCCGCTCCCGTGCCTGCGAAGGCGCCGATCAAGATCGGCGTGTCGATTCCCGCGGCCGACCACGGCTGGACCGCGGGCGTCGTGTGGTGGGCGAAGGAGTGCGCGAAGCTCCACCCCGATGTCGAGTGGACCATCGCGACCGCCGAGACCCCCGAGAAGCAGGTCGCCGACATCGAGGCGCTGATGGCGAAGAAGGTCGACGGCCTCGTGATCCTCGCGACCGAGAGCGCGCCGATCACGCCGATCGCCGAGGAAGCGCACAACCGCGGCATCCTCATCGTGAATGTCGACCGCGGCTTCCTCAAGCCCGTCGCCGACATCTTCATCGAGGGCGACAACAAGGCCTTCGGCAAGAAGAGCGCGGAGTTCATGGTCGAGAAGCTCGGCGGCAAGGGCAAGGCGAAGGGCAACCTCATCGTGCTCGAGGGCATCCCGTGCACGGTGAACACCGATCGCGTCAACGCCGCGATGGAGGTCTTCAAGACCGAGCCGGGCATCAAGATCGTCGGGCAGGCCGCCGCGAACTGGAACCGCCAGAAGGCGCTCGAGGTCACCGAGACGCTCCTCACCAAGAACCCGAAGGTCACCGCGATCTGGGCGTCCGACGACGACATGGCGCTCGGCGCCGAGCAGGCGCTCGCCGAGAAGGGGATCGAGGGCGTGTGGATCCTCGGCGGCGCGGGCATGAAGGACATCGTGAAGCGCGTCGAAGAACTCGGGAAGCACCTCAAGGCGTACGAGGAATACCACACGAAGCTCGGCACCTCACTCGGTACAGCGGTAAACCAATGGAACGCATCAGGTAAAGAGTTTAAGAAATTAGATAAGGACGTACTCCGGATTAACGGATCAGGCTTTGGAGCAGGAACACCAGAGCTCCTCGTAAAACCAGACTATGATGACGGAGAGTGAGCGCTTCTGGCAGACCGCTAAACTCGGACACCTCGCGAGCTCCCACGCGTTCATCGCGGCGGTTCCGTTCGTAGACTTCATCTTCGTTGCAGGTTCGATCGCCACAGGGAATGTGAAACCGGAATCCGATATCGATCTCATCGTCGGGTGCAGAGCGGGGAGGATTTGGACAGTTCGCCTCATGATGATCATCTTCCTCGAGATACAGGGAGTTCGCCGTCGTGATGGAGACGTGAAGCAAAACTCATCGAACAAGATCTGCCTGAACCACTTCGTAACGCCAGCCTCGTACCGCCTCCAGCCACCCTACAACTCGTACTGGGTAAACCTGTACCAGAAGCTCATTCCATTCGGAGGTAACAACGACGCAATCAGAGCATTCTTTACCGCGAACGCAGATTGGGCCGGACCTCGAGCGAGCATCCGTGAGGTGAGCTCACTCGATAACACCGCTCGGGAGTTCTTTGAGCTCATTCTCAGCGGATCGTTCAGTTTCACCCGGATACGACGAGAATCGACGTACACGTAAGTCGAAACGGGGGAGTTTGAGCTGGTTAGAAAGAAGGGTCTTGCTTTTTTCTAAGTAGTGTGCTACGATACCCTGGTAAGTGTAGTGTTCGTTTGCTCATCTCTAAGAATCTGGATTTCATTCGGATTCGCAGGGAAATCTGAGCAAGCACCTTCATTCCTACCCGGCGCAAGCCGGGTAGGTTTTTTATACCCACGTAACAAATTCGTTGAATTCGGTATTTATTGCCCAAAATGACCGTATCTTCTACACTATATCCGGGCGGGTAGATTGCGCACTCACTTACATAAAAAAAATTTGGAGGTCACCGCTACCCGCCCTCCTCCAAATTCAGAACCCAGAATAAGCTTAGGTAATTTCAATGAAATCTCTGTTCGAAAAACTATTCGGAAATCGGAACATCAAGCGCCTCGAGGGCGCTGTTCTCGCCGTACGGGAACGGGGGACTGCGATCGGACTCCTGAGCGACGAAGAGCTCAAGAACGTTTCTCTCACCCTCAAGCATCGCATCTCTGAGTTCGCTGACCCTACGGCCGGCCTCACCGAAGTCCTCCCCGAAGCCTTTGCGCTCGTCCGCGAGGCTGCGAGCCGTACGCTCAAACAACGACACTACGACGTCCAGTTGATGGGAGGCATCGCGCTCCACGAGGGTAACATCGCGCAGATGGGAACCGGAGAGGGTAAGACGCTCGTCGCGACGCTCCCCGCGTACCTGAACGCACTCACGGGTAATGGCGTGCACGTGATCACGGTTAACGACTACCTCGCGAAACGTGATGCGGTCTGGATGGGTCAGGTGTACTACGCGCTCGGCCTCTCGGTTTCCTGCATCTCACACGACAGTGCCTTCCGGTACGATCCCTCGTTCGTGCCCGCCGAGCTCGACCAAGAGCGGGACCTCTTGGGAACGTTCAAGATCGTCGATAAGTTCCTCCGCCCGGTAACCCGTAAGGAGGCGTACGAGGCAGACATCACGTACGGCACGAACCATGAGTTCGGCTTCGACTACCTCCGCGACA
>JAPLFN010000122.1:28936-53121 GCA_026390655.1 Candidatus Kapaibacterium sp. | reverse complement strand
TACGTCTTCATCATTCCCTTGCCTTTAACCTCAATCTCTCCACGCTCGTGCAAGGTCACGGCATGCCGTGACCCTAACCGAGCGTGGAGAGATGGACATCAAGGGCAAGGGGCTGATGACAACGTATTGGCTGGAAGGGGTTACCACATGATCACCATTCACGCCACAAAGAAGCTACTGGCAAAGCTGAAGGTCGAGCCAGCAAAGAACCCTCCTGTTTCTACGGGACAACTCGGCCCATGGTATGCCGATGTGAAAATCATTAATCGGCAGCACATCGTTATTGCGCTCAATGAGCGGAGTTTGATATGTGTGCACGTTCCGTGGACATCCTTTAAGGCAGATCCGGCAAGGTCCATCGGCACAGCACTACGTCCGGTTCTTGAGGCGATAGGTTTGCCCAGTGACGTTATCGAAGCAGAAGTTTATGCGATCGATACCGCAACGTTCACCACCACGTCTTCCAGAGCTACGTTGGGCAGACTCAACAGCGCAGTTGGAGTATCAATCGACATGATCAATGACGGTGAGGCACTTGACGTTACATCTATCCTGCTATCGCAGTACCTCTATTCGCCCAGTAAAGGGCAAAGGAGTTCCGGTTATCTCTTCCCGTATCAAGTAGTAGGAGAGATACTTGGTCAGCCGACACATCCCCCAATGGACAGTGGTTCGCCCCCTTCAATTCCACTAATGAGTTTGCCGATGGAGCGTGCACGAGTGCCGATTGAGAAGAAGCCAGTGTTAAAAAAGGTAGTTGTTTTGAGAATCGCTCTCGATGGGATACGTCCGGAGATCTGGCGGACAATCATGGTACCGGACACGATCACGCTTCGCAGACTTCATGATGTGATTCAGGCAGCTATGGGATGGGACGAGATGCACCTGCACCTCTTCAAGATCAAGGGAACAGAATACGGCGATCTCGAGATGTTCGAAGATTTTCATTCGATGAAGGAAGAGCGGTTTGTGACTTTGCAGTCGATCAAACTTGCCACCGATGACAGCTTTGTCTACGAGTACGACATGGGAGACGGTTGGCGTCACACCATAACCGTGCTCGGCACAGCAGAAGTTGAGCCCGACTACACATTTCGTGTGATCGATGGCGCCAACGCCGTTCCTCCTGAAGATGTAGGGGGCGTGCACGGATACGCACAGTTCGTGCTCGCAATGATGGATCCCAAGCATGAAGAACATGAAGAGTATATGCAGTGGTATGGTAGGCCCTTTGACCACACCATGTTCGACCTGCGCGGCGCAATACGGTTGTTGGCTGTGTTGGAGTATACCGGCGCAGGATATCCGTGGAAGCGGTCGCGCTAATCTCTCCCGGAGTCTTACTCTCCCGGAATGATGCCGGGAGAGATCGATTGCTTATTAAAGAAAACGGCAGAAAACTTTAATAACGTATATCTGGCAATGATCAGAGTAGCGACCGGGGAATTTGAAACAACGATGGTTGGTGGTGAAAGCACACGTGCCTTTGTGCCACGGGCATTGCCACCTATTCCGCCAATTGATCTCGACACCGATCTCCATAGAAGGCACGAACTCGCTTTGCTTGCATGCGGTCGGCTTGATGGCGTTGCAGCCATCTTGCCAGATCCAAGTCTCTTTCTTTACACCTACGTGCGTCGTGAGGCCGTTTTGTCCTCACAGATCGAGGGGACGCAATCATCATTATATGACCTCCTCTTGTTTGAGCTCAGTGAGGCACCCGGCGTTCCGTTCGATGACGTGGAAGAGGTTTCAAACTATGTTGGTGCCCTGCAGCATGCAATTGATCGATTGCAAGGGGGCTTCCCGCTTTCAAACAGACTCATTCGTGAGGTCCACGAAAAACTCATGACAAGGGCGCGTGGATCAGAGAAATCTCCCGGGGAGTTCAGAACAAGTCAGAACTGGATAAGAGGTACGCGTCCGGGAAATGCGCAATTCGTTCCACCACCACCACATCATATTCTTGAGTGCATGTCGGCCTTGGAGCGATTCATCCATTCCACTGATACACCAGTCCTCATCAAGGCCGCATTGGCGCACCGGCAGTTTGAGACCATCCACCCGTTTCTGGATGGGAATGGCAGAACCGGTCGACTCTTGATATCTATGATTTTGTACAATGAGAACGTGATGCATCAGCCCCTTCTCTACTTGAGTCTTTATCTGAAGCAACATCGATCCGAGTACTATCGATTGCTTGATCACGTGCGCACCAGTGGAGATTGGGAACAGTGGCTACGCTTCTTTCTTGATGGTGTTTACGAAACCGCTACGGGAGCAGTGGACACTGCAAGCAGACTTCTGGCATTGTTCGCCAATGACGAACAGAGACTTCGCAGCGGAGGCATAACGACCGGCAGTGTTTATCGTGTACACTCAAATTTGCGTGCCAGACCAGTGGCCACAATTGCGAGCGTGGCACGTGCCATAAACGTTACGTACCCAACTGTCACCAAGGCAATGGAAATCCTCACCAGTATGGGCATCGTCCGCGAGATCACCGGCAAACAGCGCAACCGCGTATTTGTGTATGATGCCTATCTCGGCATTTTGAATGAGGGTGGGGGTTGAGGAGTAACCGTCCGTGCGAAAACACTATTCAACAACGAGGAAGGGACTCACTGAGCAATTATCATCTACCATGCGCAGAAGCCAGTAGGCTCCTGTCGATAGTGTGATTGACTCCTGATGAGAGTTGCCATCGGCGCGGAGCGTACGGAGGTATTCGCCACGTGAGTTGTATAGCACAGCCATGCCAATCGGTGCGGGTGATGTAGATCTGACAAAAAGCACACCATGCTCGTACCGAACCTGGACAGAGTTATTTGGATCGGGTGATTGCACTGTTGTTGGCGCAGAGTACTGCACGCTATCTGTCGCAATATTGCCGGCCCAATCGCGCGCGCTCAACACGCATCGCGCATCAACAGACGGATCGTGCACAGCGGCGCGTATCAGTACGCTCTTCGTAGGCTGCAACGAGTCGCTCGATAGTTGTCGGCTGAGCTGGACATCTACATTGAAGCAATCCGCCACGGTAAGCAACCCTACATCCCTCAGACCTGATTCGAGCTGGATTGGGGTAAGGGGGCATGGTGGTGGCGTAAGAGGAATGTTGCGAAGCTCAGTGGCGCGCAGAACCCACCTGTCAACGCCAATGGAGTCCGCAGTAATCTGCGGTGGAAGTGTATCAATTGATGTCGTAGGTGTAAACGTCACCGAATCAACGTGGATATTGTCCGCCCAATCTTGCACATAGAATGTACAACGAGCGGGCTTTGCGCGATTGATCACGAAAATTGTGCACTCGAGTGGTTTGCTACCGCCAAATCGTGACAATGGTAGTTGAGCATCATACACAAGCTCAACATTATCTGTGCCGCCCCCTTCAACGGTATCCATAAGAGCGATTCCAGAGCCTGTTCCATCATGAGACGTAACGATGGCATAGCGACAGTCCGACGAATCGATGGTGACACGAGGAGCAACTCCATCGTTGAGAGACGTTGGTCGGATGGAACCGGCAACTGGCCAGCCATACGCTTCATCCGCGCCGGAGCCAACAAGCGTTGCTGTAAATCGAACATTGTGCCATTCGACGGAGTTTCAACAACGGCAAAATGAATCCCGTCTGAAACAAGATTGGACTTTAGTCTAGGCAATCGTGCAAGAGGGTGCGACCAAACAGGAACACCATCAAGCGTTACCGACTCTAGGTCCGCCAGATATGTCGGCGCAGAAGGGTCAGCCTTTATGATAAGAGAAAGATGGTTCGACGTAAACCGTGGGTTGTTGCTTGTTGCGAACGTAGCTCGCTGCACGCCTGCTTGTATGGATGGACACTCAATCATCAGCGGATCGAGGTTGGTGTTATAGTCCCACGTCCAAGACGTGGCGTACTGAACAACACGCGTCGGCTTGGTAGACTCCCAGATAGAGAATCCACTAATCAGTGCTGTTGGAGAAACGCTCTGCGTAATATCTGCAAGGTTGCCACTGTTAATGAGACTGCCACCATCCTTGCTCAGAACGTTTTTCGTACCTCTGTCATAGCTGGTAACAGACCATCTCGTTGATGGTTCGGAGGCTACAACGCGGAACACATCACCGGAGCCGGGGCCCTTAGGCTGGAGTCGAGTAAATTCTATCACTCCCGTTTGCGTTCCCCATGTACTCACCGGTTGGCACATCTCAACAAGATGTTGACGTCCGCCACCACTAAGCAGGTTTGGCATTGATGTTTTCATATGGAACGCCAAAACACCGACGGGCTTATCTGAGCGAATGAGAGAACCGGAGAGATCAAACTGTCCACGCGACTTACCATCACCCCTAACCATGTATACCTCGCCGGCTTGGAGCGTAACCGTAATTGACGTATTCAAATCACGTCCACCCATGGTCTTTGCAACGCCCAATCCAGTGCCTCGCAATTGAATATCAACCGTGGTTGGTTCTGAGGCAATAATCACAAAGCCCCCTGCCCATTCTGCAAACTCCTTAAAATCGTAGTAGCTGATTGGGATGTATTCACGTCCCCATACATGCGTAGGCAGGGCGCGATAGCCATCGTGCGAATACTGCTTAGAGTTCAGCACGTATACAGTAATCGGAGTCGACGAAGTAATGTGGATGGCCTTCGGCGTGGGTTGTTCGGTTTCACGGATCTCCGAGCTCCACGTTATCTCTCCGCGGACGTGCGAGAGAGCCCGTACTTCATTTGCGCCGAGCGTGTACGAGCGCGTAGCACCAGTAAACGCATCCGTTACCGTTACGAGTGCCGGGCTGGTAGCCACAAGGTGAACCTCAAGAGCTTCCGTAGGATGACTTTCCACCTCGTTCGGAGGAATAGCTATCCAGAAGTCACGACCAATCGCATCATTGAGCGACATTGCATTGGGAATCGTTGTCGAGAATTGAGCAAAGAGCTCGGGAGAATATCCTAGCGCACACAAAACAATGACAGCGAAAAGCAGACGAGGCCTCATGTTGGAAACTACGCAAGGGGCGACGTAATCTCTCCCCACGTAGTCTCTCCCGGCACCAAAGGTGCCGGGAGAGATGGTGCCGGGTGTCTTTGGTGCCGGGAGAGATGGTGCCGGGTGTCTTTGGTGCCGGGAGAGATGGAGAGATGGTGCGGGGAGAGATATCATGAACAGCTCCCTAACGCGCTTGTAGCATCTTCCTCAACCTCTTCACCGCCTCGGGATACACCGGCCAGCAGATCCGGACAAGGTTTACGGTGGAGAGCGTGTCTTCTTCATCGTCCAGCTTCACACGAGGGAAGGTGTAGGACGTTTGTTGGGCGTGCAAGTCGGCGATCACCAACCCAATGTAGGGTAGGGTGCGCATGGCATTGGCAAGTGCTACGTAGAACACAGACCCGTCGCGCTTTGTCATGAGTCGATACAACAACACCAACCACGGAAGTGATGGCAGTAGGTCCTCGTCATAGGATTTGAGAGTGTTGATGATCTGTTCGGCACGTTCTAGGTGCTGATGTTGTCCGCGACGCAATAGCAGTGTTAACAGCGCTTCGCCATTGGTTTCCATTAGATGTTCATCGTTGCCGACGAGTTGTTCAAAACACTCGATCGCTTCGGCGAACCGACTCTCATGCATCAAGGCATGGGCACGAGCTTCAAGAAGTTCTAGGTACTGATCCGTGTGCTGATCTGCTGAAATCTCGTTGGCGATTGCAAGCCCCTTATCAGCATAGTTCAATGCCTCGGAGGCAGTTTCGGCTATGCGTGCAAGGCCCACCCATGGCCAAAGAGATGTGGGATAGACAGCTATGAGTGCGAGCAGCTGTGAATGTGCGTATTCCGTGAGGGTGTTCAAAACAGCTTCGACGGCGTCTTCGGCCCGCTCGTCATCCGTAAGATCTTCGTCGGGGATCACGGGGACGGGCTTGACCATGAACTGCTTAACGAAGTCGCCTACCTCTTCTGTAGATGAAAAGTTTTGTCGTGCGATCAACCGTTGCAGATCTTTAGTCGGACTCGACTCGAAGGTAGGGGGCTGGGGAAACCGGTCAAACAAATCCTTGAGCATTGGCTCAACGTCTAGATAGCGATCGATGGAGAACAGCTGATATTCCGTGAATGGCGAAGCGGTAACGTTTGCGATCATGGAGTTCAGACCGTCTGCGTCCGGACCATCGAAGATGAACGTGCGGACCGCATCGGCAAGGTTAACTTCCCACATCAGATCCGGATCGTCGGCGTTGACCTCTATGAAGATCGACCGCATTTCCGAATAAAAACTTCCGCCTTCGTCGTCTTCACGTGTGATATCGCAAACGGCAGCTGAGCGAAACACCGCCATCACCAGATAGTCGCGACTGTGGGGTACGAGTTGTACCTTTTCAAGCAAGATGGGCAAGACCATCTCACTCAGATCAAGCCACAGCAGAAACTGAAACAACACCTCTGCGCCGGCGCAACAGATCTTTACTTGTGTTTCAGTGTCGAGCGGTACATCGCGATCTTGCTTGAGCAATACATCCGACAATTCGCGCAAAGCCAAGGCAGCCCGCAGCGATGCCTCATCGGTAGCACCAGCTTCTGCGATCGAGCATAATACTAAGGCGTTTGTGGGATATCGCGTCAGCAGTTCTTCTGAATGCGTTAGATATGTGGGAACGAATGCTGCTTCTACAATGTCCCAACACAACTCTTCGAGCTCTTCATCGCGATACAGAAAATCGTCGATCGTGATCGCATCCGTTGAAACACCATTTTCTCGCAACATATCGAGGTAGAACGGCACGCCAACGGCATCGGGATCAACGGGAGTGGTGAGGAGAGTACGAAAGGTCATGGTTGTAAGGGAGAATATTTAACGTAATAAGGTTCTCAATCGGAGGAGGATGTGTGGGTAGTTGATGTAGGCGTGTTGTACTATATAGAGCGAGATCGACAAGATCTGTTCATCTATTTCTTCGGGGAGTCCGGGGTCGCGACTGGATTCCATGGGATGGTAACCCGCGATTATCAGCCCGATCCACGGCAACTGATCCATACATTCATCCAATGTGCGGTTGATCAATTCGAGCGGAGCATTGCGGTGCAATAGAACGAGCAGTTCCAGCCAGGGCAAGGCGGGATAGTAGTTGCCGATCTCGTGTGCTTGTTGGATCAAGATCAGGGCGCGATCAAACTCCTGCGGACCCCTAGCCAGGAGCAGAGCGATGAAGGCCTCATACATCTCGGTGATGTCGGCTGTTTGAAGCATGAACAACTGCTCAAAATCCGAATACGCGTCATCGTGCCGACCAAGGGCAAACAGCGCCCGTGCACGACCGGCTAGCAGGTCAATGAACGGCGACGATGCAGCGTCGGCGTTTACTTCGGCGGCTATGGAAAGCCCCTTGTCGGCATACTGAAGTTGTTCATGTGCAGTTGTTGCAGCGAACATCCGTTCCAGGCACATGGACATGGTAAGGGGCGAGCGGTGCCGTTCCAGAAGAGTTGGGAGCTCCGGGAGGTCCATTGCATAACACCTGATCTCATCCTCCATCATCGGTGTCCGCGGAATGCGATTATATTCAGTGATCAGACGTGTCAACGCTTGGTCTTGTCCGCTACTGGCTATCGTATTAGCGATTTCGGCAAGCAACAACGTTGTGCGAAGTTCTTGATCGTCGTCTGCCCACTCTTTGACCCGAGCGAACACCCGCGAGTAGGGTCCGCCATCGAATGGTCGTACAGCCGCACGCGAAAGCAGCGTCACATAGATCCACTGAGCAAAGTGTGGCATCACCTTGATCTGATCGTCGGCTGCTTTGAGCAAAACACTGTGCATCTTCAGATCCATAAGCGCATCGAACAGCTCTTCGATGCCGACTGTTCCGAGCAACCGATCCAGCTCCGGATCGTGGGTCACCAGCGGTTCGCGTTTTACGATATCGGCCACCAGTTCTCGCAGGGCCAGAGCGCAACCAAGCGATACACTGGGATCGTTGGCCGTCTTCGATGTAAGCAGCAGTGCCGGTGCAGCCGTTGGATAATGTCGGAGCATTGTAAACACCTCCGCATACCACTGTGAGTACGACAGCGCCTTCTTCAGCGCCTCTACGTGTCTTGCCAGCGCAGGATCGTTGCTAAAGAACAGCTCTGAGCGCACGAACCTCCGGTTCAGTCCGCCCGCCGCAAGTGCTTTCACATAGAAC
The DNA here is from genome assembly GCA_026390655.1 of Candidatus Kapaibacterium sp. Lineage (GTDB taxonomy): Bacteria > Bacteroidota > Ignavibacteria > Kapaibacteriales > Kapaibacteriaceae > UBA10438. The sequence goes on along the minus strand of JAPLFN010000122.1, from coordinate 44,945 downwards.
CGTTTCGAGATCGACTGCTTACTGGCATCATACTGCAGCAATGCATCAACATAGGGGAAGGACATCCGGTGAAATTAAGCCAGGCGGCGAAATGTTCATGGTGCCGGGAGACTTTGGTGCCGGGAGACATCCGCGACACATTACGTCGCCCAACCCTTCATGTTTGTGATTTACGGTCACATTCATTTGAAAGGGGCTGTAGAGTATACATATACTCTCCCGCACTACAATTCTATCTCTACAATTGCCAGAATAGCGTGATTAATGGCTTATGAAGACAATTCAATTCCTTCTACAACAAGATGATATGTATGGAGTTAAGCATTTATTAGTGATATTTGTGGGTGGAAATATCCCCAACATATAAAAAACGTATCGAGATTCTCCGAGAGTTCGGAGAGGAGCCGACGAGTGCCAAGGGAAGGTGGAGGATTTCTGACCTCAGATCCCGTGGAATTGTCACACCTCTATCTCGAACCTGGTGTAGAATCGCACAAGAGCGCCGGTTTGTGATCGAGCAAGGCGACCGAGAGAAGGAGCTCGTTCGGATCGCACGGAAGATCGCCGATACCGTTTGTGTTTGGTCAATTCGTGAACTCAATCCGCTGGTAGTACACCAGCGTACACGACGTCTCATCTTCGTAGAGGTTGAGAAGGGGGCGATGAAGCGCGTCTTTGAAGAATTCCTTGACCGCCATTTCCGAAACGTCTACCTGGAGACGGATACCAAATGGGTGATGTCGCATGTGGGCGGATCTGACTTCAATGTCTTTGTTCGACAGCTCGTTTCACGCGCCCCACTCGAGGATGTGAAGAAGGGTATCCCGTCACTCGAAAAGATCATTGTGGATCTCTTCGAGGATGGCTTTGTATATGGTATGAGCCGAACGCCGGATCTCGCACATCTCGTCAGAAACGCATTCACTACCTATTCGATCGACATCCGCACGTTACGGACGTATGCACGCAGGCGAGGCAACTATGATCAGTTGTCACAATTCATTGAGTGGTTGGCAGTAGTACCGCCCGAGGTTCTCTATGATCCATAGTGAAACGCTGACCATAAAAGCCGCCTACTACGTTCATGTAGCTCTTGGATACATAGACCGCTAGGTCGCGCGACCTTCAGTCCACGCGAGCAACACAGATTGCCTGCTTTCTTGCTGCGGCGGGAGAGACGCGGATCTCAACATTCTGTCCAAGCAGAGTGAGGAATTCGAGAAGTCGTTCTACGGAGAAGTGATCAAGCTTGTAGTTCTGCAATGCCGAGACTCGCGGCTGTGGGATGGAAAGTGCCGCACACACCTCGGCCTGACGCAGTCCTTTCTTTTCAATGATCCTGTTGACGATCAATGTCAGATCTACCTTTAGCGCTCGCTCTTCGGCATTGGCAAGGCCAAGAGCAGCAAAGGGATTGTCAGTGATATTCGTGAGTTTCTTCATGATGATGATCGCTCTGCGACCAAGGGGCAGACAATTGATCAGAAGTTCGTCTATAGTGAAAATATATAAAAATGGTAATAAGTGGTTAAAGTGTTTACATGCGACACACTACGTCGCCCACCCTTTCATACTCGTGATTCACGATCACATTCATTTGAAGGGGGCAAGCGTGACAACGACTCCAACATGGGCCGGTGAGCCTTCATCCGCAACCGTGCTGTGGTCGTCATCACCGATCAGCGCGTGATTATCATCAGCGAGCGCTCCTGGAAATTCCCGTTCTGGGTGATCACCTATTCCCAGCTACTCATCACCGAGACCATCGCCGTTGCCGACATCACAAGTCTCAGCGCCAACGGCCTCAACGCCGCAACGCTGGATGAGGTGAAGGTCTATATAAGGGGCTAGGGGGTAGGAGCGAGACCAGGCGGACTACGTATTCTCTCCCGGCACCAAAGGTGCCGGGTGATATGGTGCCGGGTGTCTTTGGTGCCGGGAGAGATCCGCGAGACCAGTGTGTATCTTGTTCCTCAATCTCCATGGAGCAACGCATGACCGGAATTGGCGGACTAGAGTGGATACTTCTCTTTCTTGCAATTGGAATTATCATTGGATGGGTCTACTCAATCATCGACATCCTGCGTCACAAGTTCGAAGGGAACGGTCAGATCGTGTGGCTCTTGGTTGTTGCACTCGTGCCCTTCGGCTTCGTGTTCTATCTGACGATAGGACGAGCAAGACGGGTGTTGTAAACAGCGAGTTTACATAATCTCTCCCGGCACCAAAGGTGCCGGGAGAGATGTTGCCGGGTGAAGGGTAGCGTATCTTGAGGCTCATGAACGTTAACACCAAATGGTATCGGTCCCCGTGGACCATGGGCGATGTTGCACGTTGCTATGGAACGTCTCTTCTCTACGTGGGTGTGCGGGCGGTGCCTTTCATCGGCTCGATCGCGTTCTTTCGATATGAGCTTGCGATGATGGCACTTGTTGTTGTCGGAATCACACTTGCAGTGGCTTTTGTGTCGTTTCTTGTAACCGCTGCGGAGCTCGCCGGTGCGCGCGAGATTGCGCCCCTTGGCATTGGCCTCGATTCTCAGCGCATCTACATTGACAGATCTGCTTGGTCATATGGGGCTCGTGTGACGTCGTTCCCCATTGCCGACCTCCGTAGACTGCGCATCATGCATGTGCCTGAGCATCTGAAATCCAAACGCATTTCATGGTTCACCAAGGCGTTGCGTGGGCTGAGTACTCCAACCCAGCCCGTTATCGGGTTTGACTATCAGGACAGAATTGGGAAGTATCTCTATCGTCCATCCGGAGTGGACTTGGCATTGAGCGACGTTGGTGAGCTCATCGACGTGCTAGCGCATCAGCCAGGTGTGACATTCATGATCGAAACACGGACCGTGCACAGGGACGTATGGCTGGCGATGTTTAGAGAGATTCGGAATGTTGATACCAACACTGCGAACATGCTCCTGCTGAAAGCAGAAACCGTCGGCCTCTGAGTCTGCCGGGTAGAGTTATCTGCCGGGAGAGACATCAGCGACACATTACGTCGCACATGCATGTACTATTGTGGATTCTCTTTCCACATACTACTCGGGAGTCATCATGCGTCTTGTCATCATACTCGCTTCAATCCTTACCATCGCCGGATGTGCTTCCGGCCCTAAAGTCTATAAATTTGAAAACTCTCGTTCAATGCCATTGTCAGCCGAATTCGTGCACGAAAAGGCATCAACGTGGCTTGCAATGAACGGCTTCGTTATCATAACGAAAACCGCTGAACTCATCGTGGCGCAAGGCTCATTAAATCAGTTGCAGGGTTATGAAACGAGTGCATGGAGTGGCGTCTCGATCAAGACTCCTTTGGCGGATTGTGGTAGCACGGGCGTAGTAGACTTCATCGCCACCGACGCAACAATAAACGTGATAACCCAACAGACCAACACCCAGGCAGGCGTGCTCGTCCGTGTTGTGATGTCGCCGCGTCGCGCAGAAGGAACGTGCAACTCTAACGGCGTTCTAGAAAAGATGATCCTTGATCATCTAGCAAACTAGAATGTGTTATGATTGTAGAAATACGTGACAAGTGAATCAATTCTCGTAAATCAATAACTAGTTGAGGTTGAAGATGGGTTTCTTTGTCATATTCCTGTTCCTTGTCATTGTGGCTCTGATAACTCTATTGGTGCAGGCCAATAGAAAATTCGTACCATTTAAGTCCATTAAAGATCTCGATCTTGAGATCGGCAACAGAAGAGTACTTATTGAAAAATTAAAGGCCGCCCAGACCTCCGACGAAGCTCTTATTGCTGAGCTTAAAGCCGCTCTTGATTCGTTACGAATGGAAGAAACGTTGCAAGACATCGGATTCTATGAGGCGCGATATTCATTCGATACTTCAGCTAAGTACCAAGCACGACTAGACGTAGTGAGGCAAGAGCAGAAGAATCTTATCGCATCAGGGAATGCTGTGCTTGCCACTACCACTTGGACTGTGCAAGGGAGCGAGAAGAAGGGCGAGCAGATAACGAATCGCATTATCAAACTTGCTTTGCGTGCTTTCGGAGGCGAATCAGACTCACTCATTGCGAAGGTTAAATACGGCAACGTCGGCGGATATGAGGTGAAGATCACTAAGGCCAGAGAGGCAATTGACAAGCTTGGCGAGACATGGGGTATAAAGATCACTGACAAGTACCTTCAGAGTGTTCTCGATGAGTTGCATCTCGTATATGAATACCAAGAGAAGCTCAATGAAGAGAGGGAGGAGCAGAGGAGAATCAGAGAGGAGATGAAGGAGGAGGAGAAGGCACGGCGTGAGTTTGAGAAGGCGAAAGATGATGCTGAGAAAGAGGAAAAGCGCTATGGTGACGCGCTAGAAAGAGCACGCAAGGAGTTAGAAGGGAAACAGGGCGCTGAACTCGACGCCTTGACAGTCAAAATGCGTGAACTGGAGTTGCTTCTCGAAGAGGCACATAAGAAGAAAGAACGCGCAATATCTCAGGCTCAACTCACAAGATCTGGCCACGTCTACGTAATCAGCAATATTGGGTCATTTGGTGAGGACGTATACAAGATCGGCATGACACGTCGACTCGAACCACTGGACAGAATCAAAGAACTGGGTGATGCGTCTGTTCCGTTCATATTTGATGTGCATGCAGTTATCTATTCGGAGGACGCTCCGAATATGGAGAATCAATTGCATCGCATGTTCGACAAACGACGGGTGAATATGGTCAATGAACGACGGGAGTTTTTCAGCATAGAGCTGTCTGAAATCGAAAGGGCTGTCCGGAAAATCGACAGCACTTCTGGTGTTGAGTTCACCATGATTGCTGAAGCCAGAGAGTACAGGGAGTCAATGAGCATTCGCAACCTCGTGAACAAGAACTAATCGAATATTCCACCCCCATGAAACTCTACCTCGGCGTAACGGACCGACATTGGTACAACCATCTCGCGGCGCAGAACCCTCCGGTATCGGAGGTGAACTTCTGGAAGCCGGGTGGAGGGGGCTTTGCAGCATTGGATCCCGGATGTCCATTCGTCTTCAAACTCAAAGCTCCGGTGAATAAGATCGCAGGCGTTGGCTTCTTCCATTCGTACACACGCTTGCCGCTACGCTTAGCGTGGGAGACGTTCACGATCCAAAATGGACGTGACACCTATGAGCAGTTCAACGATGCGATCTCGAAGTACAACAAGCACGCCGCGAGTGCTCTTACCGAAGTTGGATGTGTGTTGTTGGAGAGTCCTGTGTTCTTTGATGAACCTGACTGGATCGATGTACCGCCTGATTGGTCGGACAACATCGTCTCCGGTAAAGGCTACGATACTCATATCGGAGAAGGGGCTATCTTGTGGAAGCGCATTGAAGCATTGTTGCTAGCCGAGCATGGTAAGACATCGGCGCAGCGACCAAGTGCAGTGATCCCCAGTGTCTTCGGCAAGGAGTACCTGCGCAAATCGAGGCCCGGACAGGCAGGGTTTAGGATCGGACTCACGGAAGCATATCAGCGTCGTTGCGCCATCACCGGAGAGAACATCCTCCCCGTGCTTCAGGCCGCACACATCCAGCCTGTGCACAAAGAGGGCACCAACGATCTCACGAACGGACTACTCTTACGCAGTGATATGCACACACTCTACGATGACGGACTGATAGGCATCACGCCCGACTACGAGATCCGCATCAGCGAAAGAATTCGTGAAGAGTACGTCAACGGAAAGATCTATTACAACTGGGACGGCAAACGACTTTCCACACTTCCAAAAGACGAACACCTGTGGCCACATCGCGAGCGTCTTGAGTGGCATATGGGGAATGTGTTTGAGAGGTAGGAGGCTCACAAGTGATATCTTACCATATCAGAGAGATTTGATTTGTTGAAATGCGTCTATGTGGTCTGAGGCTACATATGCGATACTCGATGAGTGTCACCTGGTGGCTAACGTTGAAAAGGGAGACCGCATGATCGTCTATCTCGAAACAACCAGAACCTTCCTCGAAGACGTTCTCACTAACCGCATTGATGAGATCATCAAGAAGGCCGTAAAGGCGAAGATCGGTATCAATGTAGGCCGTAGTGAGTTGTTGTCTTGGAAGAACTCACTGCAGTGCATGGGGCTTGTGATGTCAGATGCAAAGTTCCCACACGATGCGGGCATCGCGATCGAGTATTCGATCCCAAACACGAGCAAGCGGATCGACTTTATACTCAGTGGCTACAACTCAGCCAATGAGCGCACGATCGTGATCGTAGAACTCAAGCAATGGAGTGAGGTTCAGGGGACAACGAAGGATGCGATTGTCTCCACCTATCTCGGCGGAGCGGAACGTGAGGTGGCTCACCCATCATACCAGGCGTGGTCATACGCCGCATTGCTTGAAGACTACAACGAAGCAGTTCGTGAAGAACCCATCCGGCTCAATCCATGTGCCTATCTGCACAACTGTGATCAGCCGGAAGTCATTCTCTCCAAGCACTACAAACCATACATCGACGATGCTCCGTCATTTCTTCGGGACGATGCGCAAAAACTCAGAGAGTTCATACGGAAGCATGTCAGGAAAGGCGATAGTGGACAGGCGTTGTATATCCTCTCTGAGGGTAAGATCGTCCCGTCCAAGGGACTCGTCGACCATCTATCTTCTTTGATCAAGGGTAATGCAGAGTTTAATTTGATCGATGATCAGAAGGTCGTCTACGAGTCGGCTCTTGAAGCAACGGTGCAGCCTAAGATCAACCGAAAGTCAAAGAAGAAGGTGGTGATCGTCAACGGAGGGCCTGGAACCGGGAAGTCCGTGGTTGCCATCAACCTGCTCGTAGCTACAACAACAAGGGGTCAGGTAAGCAAGTACGTCACCAAGAATAGCGCCCCACGTGCTGTCTACGAAGCCATGCTCACTGGGTCGATGACGAAGAGCAGAATATCAAACATGTTCGTGGGTTCTGGCGGGTTTACAAGTGTTGAAGCGAACACGTTCGATACATTGATCGTAGATGAAGCACACAGGCTAAATGAAAAGTCGGGCCTTTATAGCAATCTCGGTGAGAACCAGATCAAGGAGATCATCCATAGTGCTAGGACCTCGGTATTCTTCTTAGATGAGGACCAACGCATTCATTGGCAGGACATCGGTTCGCGGGAGGAGATCCTCCATTGGGCGCGTGAACATCGAGCTGATATCATTGAGATGAAGCTCGAATCGCAGTTTCGATGTGCCGGTTCCGATGGATACATCGCCTGGCTCGATAACCTACTTCAGATCAGACCGAACGAAAATCACACGAGGCGTGGATCGGGCTATACTTTCAATGTTGCCAACGGAGCTCTTGAGCTTCGGAACCACATTGTTAAACTCAACAAGGCGAAGAACTCAGCACGTATGGTGGCCGGTTATTGTTGGGATTGGAAGAGCAAAAAGGAGCCCAGCAAATTCGACATCGTGCTCGATGATGGGGTGTTCAGGGCTAAGTGGAACCTATCCAAGGAAGGCAGTCTGTGGATCATGTCAAAGACCTCCGTCTCTGAGGTTGGGTGTATCCATACGTGTCAAGGCCTCGAGCTCGACCACATCGGAGTCATCATTGGACCAGACCTCGTCGTTCGAAACGGCAAGATCGTCACGGACGCAACGAAGCGATCATCAAATGACAATTCCATGCGAGGGTACAAGTCGCTCTATAAGCAAGATCCAAAGGCAGCAATGAAGAAGGCCGATCTCCTTATCAAGAACACCTACCGTACTCTGATGTCGCGTGGTCGCATCAGTTGCACGGTGTATACTGAGGATGAGGAGACGAGGGAGTGGTTGAAGGGGCAGTACGCTTGAATCGTGAAGGTGCGTTTCTCAATGGAAATGGAGTATGCTATGGTACGTGTTGTGTGCGCTTTGTGTGTGCTTCTGGGAGTTACAGGGACTAGCGTCTCGTCCCAGACTATCAGTATACAGTCGAGTAACAGTAGTTCTGTTACGGTGGTCAATGGGCGTGTTCGGACGACCGGTAGTGTAATCGTAGGTTCCGGAGTTGTTGTTACGAAGCTGATCGCATCTCGCAATATCATTGCTTTAGAGCAAGAGACTTCGGCGAACATCGAGTGGTATGCATCAAGTGAAACGATTGTAGAAATCACGGCAGACGACAATCTTGTCGATAGACTCGTAAGTGTTGGTCCGAGTGGAACGCTGACGGTCGGTGGGAGGCAGTCGTTCGTTTCTCAATCTGAGATCGTGGTTCGTGTGTTCTCACCTTCTGTTAACCGTGCGATTATTCGTGGATCTGGAAACTGCAGACTAGAGGGGCTAAACAGCAAAGCCGTGTCCATTACTATTGAAGGCTCTGGCGATGTTGATGCTACTGGTGAAGTGGGATCGCTGAATGTTACACTAAAGGGTAGCGGAGACATCAATTGCTCGGAGCTATCGGCCACCTCAGTTGTTGTTCGGAGTCAAGGATCAGGGGACATCTCAGTCAGCAGTCACGGGTCTGTCTCTGGAAGCATGAACGGAGCAGGTGACCTGAATGTCTATGGACAAGCGCGCGTTACCGTGTCCAACAACGGGGCGGGCGAGATTAACAGGTATTGAGCTGCACTCTATAGTGCCGACTTGGTTTTGATGATTGAACGACTCCCGGCGTCTTACTCTCCCGGAGTGATTGCTTAACTCGTCATTAGGTCACGCCATGGCGTGACTCTAAGTCATTCCGTAACTCCGTAACTCCGTAACTCCGTAACCCCGTAACCCCGTAACCCCGTAACCCCGTAACCCCGTAACTCCGTCATCCCGTAACTCCGTAACCCCTTAACTACGTAACCCCTTAACTACGTAACCCTGTAACTCCGTAACTCTGTATCTCCGTATCTCCGTAACTCCTCCCTCACTCCATCTCCTTCACCTTCTTCTTTATCTCATCCTTTAGTCTCTGGGGTGCGATCACAGTGATGAGAGGTGCCCAGTGTAGGACCCAGGATGTGAGTTCGTGACCGATACCGGTGCGCATGCGGATCTCGAGGCCGCCATTGGGGAGGTCGGTAAGCTTCTGCGATGGATGCCATCGACGCGTAGCGAATTGTTCGTAGGCATCGGGATGAATGTGCACGATCACGTCATCTACCTCTTCACTACTCCATAGCCCAAAACGGTTGGCCATAAAGGCGTCAATGGTGAAGTCTGGGAAGGTGGTGGGTGCATCGGGGGTATCTGCGACCGAACGGATACGGTCAACGGCTAGGGTTAGGTAGCTCTTATGTGTCTCGGTCCAAGCGGCCACATACAGTCGACCAAGGTAGGGGATGAGTCGGCAAGGGGCTACTTGGAAGGTCTTTGTCTTATCACGATACGCTACGTTGATCCAGGTCATTGCGCGTATCGGCGAGCAGTCCGCAGAGATCGCCATACGTGATCACCGTATCGCGACCATTCGTGCCCGACAGCTTGCCGATGATCAGTGTACCGACGAGTTCGTCAAGGGTTGATGCGCAATCGACGCAGACGGTAGGAAGGACGTACCTGTCGAGGCCTGCTTTTGTTAGGACCTCGAAGCCATTATCCACCAGGAACCGTCGAACCGACGAATCGCGAGAGATCACATCGCGCATCGCCACATCGCCGATGCGTTTGTGCTCAGGAAAGTCGCCGCCATACACCGGGGGTATCAACACAAACAGGGCGCAGATGATGAACGCGATGGCGACGGGCATGTACGAAAGTAGGGAGGATGGCGGTATTTAACGTCGGAACATCACGATCCCCACAACCACAACGCCCACGAACAGCCCCACGCCATACACTGCCGCCTTCGTATCGAACATGAAGATGTTCACGGCGGTAAACACACACGAGAGAACAAACACACCAACAACGATGTGGATGTGCGGGCGAATCGGACCGCCACCGAGCCAATAGATGGAAGCAGCACCACAACCAAGACCTATTGCATCGACGAAGATGGTGTAGTTCAGGATCTTCTCGAAGGATTCACCAACGTACACACAGAAAACGCTCAGTAACGTAAATGCGATCAATGCGCCGTGACGGAAGCCCCCTGACAAAGCACTCGATGAAAGCCGCGATGGCAATACGCCATCCGCACTCATGGCGTTGATCACCCGAGGGTTGGAAAGCATTGCCACGTTGATGTAGCCGAAGACGCTGATAACGAGGACTGCGGAAAGGATCGTGGACCCCGCGGGTCCAAAGAGTTTGTCCACCACCATCGCTGCGATGGACGTGGAATGCGCTAACTGATCAAATCCCAAAACATGGACATACGCCGCGTTCGCTAGGAGATAGATGGCAGTGATTATCAACACACCAATAACGATGGCAAGGGGCATTTTCTTTTTACTGTCCGCTATCTCGCCACCAAAGTTTATCGTGGATTGATACCCTCCAAAGGTGAAGGACACAGCAATCAGCGCAAGACCAAACGATTCCCAAACGCCCTGCGTATGAAGATGCGATGCGACGGCTGTCGCAGGTGCAGCATCAACGAGAAACAGGGCGCTGATGATGCATAACAACATCGACACCTTGATCCCGATCAAAACGTTCTGCACCGTAGCACTCGTGCGAAGTCCAAGCAAGTTGAGTCCATAGAGTACAACGATCATCGCCGTGGCTGTGATGCTCGTGTGCACACCAGGAAGCCATGACGAAACGTACTCCGCACCGATAATGGCGATACCGGCCGCCGATGCAGCATTGGAAACAAGAATGATGATGTTTACCGCAAAGGCTACCACGGGATGGTACGCCACGGCGAAGATTCGATAGTACGCACCGCTGACAGGCATCCGACGTCCTATGTCGGCAAATGCAAGCGCCCCGCACACAGCGATCACGCCCCCTGTGATCCAGGCCAGGTAGAACAGCGTTTCACTTCCGGAGCGTAGTGCGACCGTCGCCGGTGCCCGAAATATGCCCATGCCGATCACCAAACTGATGACCAGCATGATCACGTCGAACATGCGTAGCGTGTTGGTTGAGGTGGCAGGGGGCTGAGGGGTCAAGGGCGAAAAGGCGAAAGGGCGAAAAGGCAAGAGGACAAAACTAATGAAGCTGGTCTCCACCCAACAACCACAGGTGATTCTGCTTATCGAACCGTGCTTGCTTAATTGCATTGCTTTGCAGCGGAAAGCCCGAGAGCGTCAACGTAGAAAGGGCATCGTTGCCGATCTTGCCAACACTGTACGAACCGAGTTCTCCATAGGCAATGAACTTGTTCTGTCCATCAATGGCAAAGGCAAGTGTACCCTTTGGTACTTCTGTCCACGACGTGCCACCATCGGTTGATCGCTGTGCAGTTCTAAAGTTATCCGTTGCGCCATACAACACTCCATCAGCATCTTGAATCACCTTCACAAAGTTTCCATTCACGCTGGCACGCGTGGCCGTCCCTGTTGGTGTGATGATGACCGTTCTGCCATTCGTATGTACGGCGGGAAAAAGATCGTCGCGATATGTGGTCACGGAAACGAGTGCGTTTCCATTCTTCATTCCAAGAACAACAGGAGTACCAACAGATCCAATATTGCCATGGATCACTGCAGGCATTGTAATTGTTGTCCATGTCCGTCCGTTGTCGGTAGAGGAGTACGAGTCCGATGGAGTGACCACATAGATAGTCCCTTGTGGCGAGGTGGTGATGTTTGTTGCATTCATAGGCGGACCTAGCGAGAGCCATCCCGACGATGTTTGTTGAAACAGTGCGAAGTCTGCAGCAATGATCAACGCACCATTTCCATCGAAGCCGAATGATGTGACATTCTTGATGGTTGAGATTCCATTCGTCACAAACGTTGCACCATTATCGGTCGAGACCGCCACGCCCCCTGCTCCATAACCGCTTTGTCCAACTATGACTTGTTGACTCCGCACTGCCAGATCATGTCCAAGCGAATAGTAGAGATGCTTCCACGTACCACCGCCATCCTCTGAGCGCATGATCTCGAGGGGCTTTTCTCCGCCAGTCATCACATAGCGCGCAAGGGCGGCATACAGCAAACCATCGGCCCCTTCGATGAGTTTCCAGATGTAGGGTGTAAGATTAAAGGGTAGGACGCTTGTGAACGACGCACCCTTGTTGCGTGACACGCTCAGTCCGCTGCCACCCGGAACGTAGCAGATGATGTCGCCATTTGCACGATGCAGCAACTCGCCACCATAGTTTGGAATTGGCGCTGGGGACGTTGTCCAGGTAGTGCCTGCATCCGTGCTTGCATGAAAGCTTGTTGGACCGCACACATAGATCTCATTCGCAGAAGCACCAAAACAAAGTCCGCCTCCATAGGAATACGACGTTGGAAGGGGCATCGTGGTCCACGTTGTACCCTTATCTGTGCTGGTGTAGATGCGGATCACCGACGGGTAGGACAGGACACGTACATAGCACTGTCCATTAGGACCAACCGACAGATACACATTCAACGTTTGCGCCGTTCTAATCGTGAGGGTTGTCTTCATTGGCGTTGAGCTAATGGCAGAGATTACCCATAGCGCATCATCAGTAAGAGCATAGATCTCACCGCCACCGCCAACTACGAGTCGAGTATACGCCGCATTATCATATCGCAGCGTTGGAGTGCCGCCAGCAATGGGCACCGTATAGATTTTTGCATCGATCACCGCAGCAATCGTCGATGCATCAAGAAAATCCAGACTCGTCACATTCCCACCAGCAGATGGCAGCGACGCAATGCGTGTCATCGGCACATCGCCCGGAATTGTGGGCGGTGTTGTGGCGTCGCCCTCCTTTGTGCACGACGCAAACAGCAAAGCAACCGCAACGATAAGGCAGGGGGCTAGGCAGCGCATAGGGGATCCAATCGAGTCGATGATTCGTGGGGTTCGCCCAAGATATGACAGTTCGGAGAGCTGCGGAGGTCCCTCGTCGGTAGGGTCGAGGCAAGGCCTCGACCCTACCTCCTCGGGATGACGCAACGCTTCGTCCGTTCAAAAAGAAGAAATGGCATTTCTATTTTCTAAAGGCGGGACGCGGGCGTCATGCCGAGGCTATGCGAGGGACCTAAGAAGAGATTCCGCTTGCAGGGTCGACCTCATTCCGTGCGCAACTGACCACCCGAGTATTAGTGGGAAATCAGCAAAAAGCGACCACTGAAATCCGCGTCAAAGTGACCACCAAAAGTTGATGGCTGTTTGGGCAGAAGAGTTGATGTGATATTTGTCGTGGCGGTTCAAGAAAAATGCTGTGATTATTCGGTTGTTTCGCTAGCGGAGTTCGACTTACGTTTTCTGAGAGAATCGCCGGTGAGTTCCTGGCGATGTGCGTCGTGAATGATGCGGTCAATCTAGGAGGTGTCTACCCACCCAACTGAAAAAAAAACTGGGGTACTAATGCACCCCAGTTCCAATACTCCTATAGGCATCAAACAGCTACTGCCAACTCAGAGCGTAGCTGTTGAACATCCAGTTGACCTTTCAAAATCAAGTATGCCAAAGACTCATGATTGTCAAGGATGCTAACTACAATGTGGCAAGTATCAGCTGTTACATTTGCCTTCGCGCTGACTTTCATCGCACTAACAATAATTGTCTCTGCCTCGTCCGACATAGGCAATGATCCCTGTGGTACTTTTCGCGGAGATTTCTTGTACTTGTCTGGTACGTCTTTTCCGTGAGTAAGTGCCTCACTACGAATTGATTGTTTCAAAGTCTCACTGTCAGTAGTCAAACGCAGAATTGCTTGCGCCGTTTCATCCTCTTTCGATTGCAAAATCGCGCTTAGAATGTGCGCAGACGTGATTATTCCGCTTTGCAATTCTAGGGCAATGTTAAAACTTGCCTTAACTACAGATTGAAATTTGGCTGAGGGCGGTTTCATGGGTACTCCTTGGTTGATTTAAAACACCTGAGACCACTGTAACCACTTCCTTTCCCACAAGTGACCTCCAGCATCTACATACATCGCCGGCTGCGATTCCGCAGGATTAGGTCCAGTATCACCGCTAAAAGGAGTACCATTGATCTTTAAGGGGACCCATAGGGTATCGCCAGATGAAAAATTCAACACATATGCTGACGAATCACCTACAGCAATGTTTGGCGCGGGATGTGTTGTAATAGTTCCTGAGCCAGACACTACAGTAAACGTAACATCCGTCTACGCATAGCTACCGCTGTTTTTCAAGTATCCTGAGATTTGTGCATTCGCCGAGATGCCGCCGAATCCAATTAGTGAGAAAAAAACGAGGACCGCGAGAACCTTTTTCATGATGAACCACCAGAAAAATGATAAACATCGCATTCTCTGCGCTCGAGCCCTGTCCGCCAAGCTACCTCAGAATCTAGGTCCAATACCAACTATTCTCTACTGACTCGTCCAACGTAAAGGGTTGCACTCACAACCTACGGAAAGCTGTGATCTTCCCCCGCATTCATTTACAGGTAGCTCGATCTCGTTGTTATGAAGTCAGCTGTTCTTCGAAATGTAATGGTCCCCCGTCGGAAAGGTCGAGGCAGGGCCTCGACTCTACCTCCTCGGGATGACGCAACGCTTCGTCCGTTCATAAAGAAGAAATGCGAGCACCATCATGGATGGTGCTCGCATTTCTATATTAAAAAATCGCGACGCGGCGTCATCCCGAGGCTTTGCGAGGGACCACGGAAGAAATGACGGAATGACTAATAACAATTGACGCAATGACTGCTATTAAGGTCATTCCGTCATTTCGTCATTTCGTCATTTCGTCATTTCGATCTACCCACATACACAGACGCCGTGTCACCTGGTTAGGTCGTGACACGGCGTTGAAAGTCTGGTGCTCCCTCGGGGACTCGAACCCCGGGCCCTCTGATTAAGAGTCAGATGCTCTAACCAGCTGAGCTAAGGAAGCCCGCAAAGATACGGGGCTTTGCCGATTCTGCAAAAAAAAAGAGCGCCCCTTTCGGAACGCTCTTCAATCTTCAATCTTACCATTAGCACATTAGCACACTAGCACACTAGCACACTAGCACACTAGCACACTAGCACATTAACGCAGGAGTATTCCACCATTCGTGGCAAACGCTGCTGCGAACACCAAGGAGATGATTGCCATGAGCTTGATGAGGATGTTCAAAGATGGACCGGACGTGTCCTTGAAGGGATCGCCGACGGTGTCTCCAACAACTGCGGCCTTGTGGGTGTCACTGCCCTTGCCACCATGCACGCCGGTCTCGATGTACTTCTTGGCGTTGTCCCACGCACCGCCGGAATTGGCCATGCTTACAGCCAACATCACACCGGTGATCAAGGCGCCGATGAGAAGTCCGGCAAGCATCTGTGGACCAAATAAAAATCCGACGATAAGGGGCGAGAGGATTACAAGAAGTCCAGGCGGGATCATCTCGCGAATGGATGCCTTGGTGGAAATGTCAACACACTTTGCATAGTCGGGGCGACCTGTTCCCTCCATGATGCCGGGAATGGTGCGGAACTGACGGCGCACTTCTTCGATCATGTCAAATGCCGCCTTACCTACACTCTTCATGGTCATGGCACTGAAGGCAAATGGCAATGCAGCACCAACAAGAAGTCCAGCCAATACATGAGGATCGGTAAGCGTGAGATCTAAGGTCTTGCCTTCCTTTGCCATCACTCCCTGCGCACGCGTTAAGAATGCGCTAGTAAGTGCAAGCGATGTGAGTGCCGCAGAACCGATCGCAAAGCCTTTTCCGATAGCTGCTGTTGTGTTGCCTGCAGCGTCAAGAGAGTCGGTGCGCTTGCGAATGTCTGGACCCATGTGTGCCATCTCGGCGATGCCGCCGGCATTGTCCGATGTTGGACCGTATGCATCAATCGTAAGACCAACAGCAATTGTACCAAGCATACCAATGGCGGTGAGGGCGATACCGTACATGCCGGCACTTACGTAGCCGACAACCACACTGACAGCAATCAAGAGCATTGGCACAACAGCCGAGTTGTACCCGAGTGCCAATCCGTAAATGATGCCGGTTGCAGCACCGGTCTTTGCGGCGTCAGCAACTTCGCGTACGGGCTTGTATCTGTGCGATGTGTAGAATTCTGTGACGAGTCCAA
>JAPLFN010000122.1:0-28921 GCA_026390655.1 Candidatus Kapaibacterium sp. | reverse complement strand
CAAGTCCGGCAGCAAGTGCACTGTAAACGCCTAGCGCTGTTACCGTCACAGTTCCAACCATGAACGTTGCAACACCAAAGGCCCACATGGTTATCGGATACAATGCAGCAAGCATCAGAGCTGTTGAGATCAACAAGGCGTTCTTCAATGCGCGCTCTACTTTGTCTTCTGACTTTGCACGAACGAATGGAAGCGTCAGTACTGAGGCCACGATTCCAACACCGTTTACAAGCATCGGGAAGAGAACGACGTTGAGGTTCTGCGCACTCTCAGGCATCACTGCGTAACTCGCAGCACCAATAACGAGGGCTGCGCATGTTGACTCAGCAACGGAACCAAAAAGGTCGGCACCCATACCCGCGATATCACCAACGTTGTCTCCAACGTTGTCGGCGATAACTGCAGGATTGCGAGGATCATCTTCCGGAATGCCTGCCTCAACCTTACCAACAAGGTCAGCACCAACGTCTGCAGCCTTCGTGTAAATGCCACCACCAACACGTGCAAACAACGCAACTGCAGAGCCCCCTAGACCAAAGCCGGAGAGGATCTCCATTTGAATCTCGCGCGTGATGTCGGCGCTAAGCGGCAACAACAGATCAATGCCAAGCCATACGAGGATAAGACCGATCACGGCCAGACCAGTAAGTCCAAAGCCCATCACAGAGCCGGTTTCGAATGCCACGGAGAACGACTTCTGCAACGACACACGCGCAGCTGATGCTGTGCGCACGTTGCCCTTGGTTGCGATGCGCATGCCGATGAAACCGGCTGCAACGGACGTGCCCGCGCCAATCACAAATGCTGCTGCTGTGTACAGGCCATGATCTACAGCGGCAAAGATCACCACCGCAAACAATGCCATAAAGAGAGCCAACACGCGGTATTCGCGGTTGAGGAAGGCCATAGCGCCTTCTGCAATTGCCGTGGAGATCTCCGTTAGACGTGAGAGCTCTTCTGCCGATGCAGCGCCGTCTTCTACCTTTACGGCAAGAACGCGCTGACGGAAGAATACCGCCACGATTAAGGATAAAACACCTAAGCCTATGATCAACGAAATGATTGACATGCAGTCCCTTTCCCGTGAAACATCGAGTAATGATCAATTTTCGTAAATTTGGAGCCCCTTTGGACGCTTAGCTCAGTTGGTTAGAGCGCTACGTTGACATCGTAGAGGTCACTGGTTCGAATCCAGTAGTGTCCACTATCCCGTCCCCCAATAATGGGCAAAGATACAAAGCCCCACACGAGAGTACGGGGCTTTTTCGTTTGTGGAGTATCAACAATGGCGTACCCATCGATCTTTCTTCCAGAGACGCACACAGCACTCCTGGCTAGGCTTGATGCCCTCACTCCCACTACGCCTCATGTATGGGGCACCATGTCTCCGGCGCAGATGCTAGCCCACGTGAATGTCAGCTATGAATACACCTATGGCGAGCGTTCTGATGTGCCGCCGTGGTTCATGCGATTTATCCTCAAGACGTTTCTTCGTCCACTCCTGGTAGGGGAGAAGCCGTATGCCAAGAACTCTCGGACCGCTCCGTCCATGGTGATGAAGCAGGAAAAGGATTTTGATGCCGAGATGAAGCGACTGAAGAACTACATGCAACGGATCTATGACGAAGGCTCCGCGGCATGGAATAATCGCAAGCAGGTTACACTGGGTGTGCTCACATCAGAAGAATGGAGCAACCTCTATTGGAAACACATGGACCACCATTTACGGCAATTCGGCGTGTAGGGGCACGGCATGCCGTGCCCCTACACGTTATCGGCCCAATTCGGCAAGCGTTAGCGACTTTGGACGCACGATCGGCGAGGCCATCATGCGGTTTACCACCATCTGCGAGCAGAGGCCGATAGCGCGTGATACGCCGAACATCACGGTGTAGAAGTCGAACTCGGTCATGCCATACGCATACAGCAATGAGCCGGACGCTGCATCAACGTTTGGCCATGGGTTCTTTGCCTTGCCGTGCTCTTGGAGAATACCAGGAACGAGCTTGAAGATCTTGTGCGTGATCTGCACGTTATCGTCTTGCAGGTTGTGCTTCTCACCGAAGCCGATGAAGGCGGTGAAGCGCGGGTCGGTAACGCGGAGGACTGCGTGACCGTAACCTGGGATCACTTGACCGTTTTTGAGTCGGTTCCACGTGTACTCAGTGAGCTGCTCGTCTGTTGGCACGCCACCGAATTGCTCGCGCACGTCGATGATAAAACGAAGGCACTCTTGATTTGCAAGTCCATGGAGGGGGCCTGCTAGACCGCTCATTGCAGCTGATACGCTGTAGAACGGATCGCTTAATGCAGAGCTCACAACGTAGGACGTCATTGCGCTTACGTTGCCGCCTTCGTGGTCTGAGTGAAGTACAAGGTAGAGGCGGACAAGTTCTTTCCACGATGCATCGTCGCTCACACCAAGCATGTGCGCAAAGTTGTTCGAGAGATCGTTGTCGTCTGTAAGAGGTGCTATAACCTCGCCCTTGTTAAAGCGAATGCGATAGATCGCAGCGGCAATACCCGGCATGGAGGCGATGAGGCGAACAGAATCATTCACCATCGATTGCCATAGTGAGTCCTTGCCAGCCCCCTTATCATAGGCAGCGCGGAATTCGCTCTCGCGTTCCATTGCTAGCAGACCAACACTGAGCATCGCCATAGGATGTGAATCCTTTGGCATTGCCTTGAGCGTGTCCACTACGTACTGAGGAACGGCGTAATACTTTGCAAACACCTTGCGGAGTTCTTCGAGTTCTGTTGCCGTTGCCCGCTCACCTGTTACGAGCAGCCAGAATGTTTCTTCCGGAGAAATATCTGTTAGTTCTAAAATCGGAATGTTGCGAATGCGCAATCCTTCGTCGGCCGAAACACTTGATGTTTCGCAGATGAGCGCAGGAACGCCACGCATGCCACCGAGCACTTGCTCAACAGTAACGGAGCCGAGCACCTTGTCGCCATGCTCCTTTAACAACGCCGTGCGCTTGTTGCGAAGTTCGCCGGCTTCAATGGTCAGTTTATCGTGTAGGATGCTCATTTTGGTAATCTCCGTGGGTATAGCCCACAAAACTACGAACGGAATATGAATACAGCTGAACGTAACTTTCTGTAGTATAGTTCGTTCGAGGGCCTCCATGAGCAAGATCTCCGTTATCATATCGCATGAATACCGCACCCGGGTGCGGGCCAAGTGGTTCATCATCTCAACCCTGCTAGCCCCATTTGGGCTGGCGCTGATCATCGCCGTACCCGTGCTGGCAGCCGTTCTGGCAGGGGATGGGGCCGAGGGGAAGGTGGTGGTGCTTGACCGGACGGATAGTCTGGGCGCGGCCGTGGTCAAGACGGACACTGCTCGCTATCAGATCGCCGACGATCGAACGGAGACGCAGCTGGCCGAAGCAGTAAAGAATGAAGAGATTCAGGCCTACGTTCTCATACCATCAAACATTCTCGATAGTGGCAAGGTGACGATGTATTCCCGAGGGGGCTCGGGAATCGCATTTGAATCCTCTGTGCAGGAAGCATTAGAGCCCCTTATCGTAAAGGCTCGGCTTCAGAAGGTAGGCACGGACACTGCCGTTATTGACCTCGTAGAACGCGGGATAGACGTGGTGTCGCTCAAGGTAACGGATACCGGCATTGAGGCCGATGCGAGCAAGGCATCGGCGATGATGGGATACATGGGTGGATTTATGATCTACATGCTCATCTTTTTGTACGGCACAATGGTGATGCGGGGAGTTGTAGAAGAGAAAGCGAATCGCATTATTGAAGTTTTAGCATCCTCCGCCCGACCTTTTGAGATCATGATGGGCAAGGTTATCGGTATCGGTCTCGTAGGTCTAACGCAGTTGGTTCTCTGGTTTGCACTCGGATCTCTTGTTATGATGGGCGTAGGTGCATTACTAGCCCCTTCCATGAGTCCGGAAACCATGCAAAACATGCAGCAGTTACAGGCGAGTAATCCATCGCAGAATATGGGAGTCGGTGGCGCACTCGCATCGAGTGGGATTGTGCTCCCACACATTTCTCTCGTGACCATCCTGATGTTCATCTTCAACTTCTTTGCGGGCTACTTCCTGTATGCCTCGCTCTTTGCTGCCGTAGGTTCTGCAGTCGATCAAGAATCTGATGCAAATTCTCTGACGCAAATGGTACCTTCGCAGTTGTTGTCTCGTTGATACCATTATTCTCACCGATCCTCATGACGGTGCGCGTTGCAGCCACAGATGTACCTGCATGGCAACTACTAACGTCGATCGCGTTGAGCATAGGGGGCTTCTTTGCAGCCATCTGGCTCGCCTCACGAATCTACCGTATCGGCATCCTGTCCTACGGCAAGAAGCCAACACTAAAAGAGATCGCTCGCTGGATTACTCTCCGCGTGTAACGGTTAACGGTAGCCTGCGAGGTGTCTTACCATCATCGATGATGATGCTGTAGGCTCCATTCGTTAGCGAGCGAATGTCCATCAGACACTGCGATTCATTCTGCGCACACATCTGCGTAAGCAGAGTAGCGCCGCGTTCATTCACGATGCTGATCTTGATCGCCGCGGAGCCATCAATGCGCGATAGAGTAACACTGTCGTTTGCAGGATTGGGCGCAAGAGTAAATGTCTGTGACGCTTCGTTTTTCTCATAGAAATCAAACACAGATGTTGTCTTGGTTATCTCTACGAGTGACCGACACTTGGTACCAATGTTCACACTAAGCAGTTGCGTGCACGTGAATTCTAACGTGCCGGTGGAATCGAAATACATAACAGCGTCAATAGTGTCGATACCTGCAAAACCATTACGCGTATACACAACATTCAATGGCAGCGTAGTGAAGATGGGCCACGTTGGATGGAGTTTCTGCTGTTCTTGTGTTATGGTCACAACATGATCAGATCCCGTGATGTCTGTATTCACATGGAGTTGCGGCCAACCGATGCCGGTTACCCATTCATCAAAGAACGCGTCTGTACGGGTGCCAAGTGCCGGACGTACTGCGTCCCTCATGTCTTCTGTGACGGCGGTTCCGTATTTCTTGACCGATTGGTATCGCTTCATCGCAGAGAAGAATGGCTCGTCTCCGGCAATAGCCCTCATCATCGCAACCACTACAGCCCCCTTAGCATAGATCGTCTGAGGGTAGTTGGAGGAAGGGTCTACGCGAGGGAAGTTCTCGAGCGCAAAGACACCTTCGCTCTTTGAGATGTTCTTGAGATAGGCCGTAGCCTTCTCTGCGACCGCGCGCAGGTAGATGGGGAAGCCACGGAGTTCTTCTACCCATACACACTCGCTATAGGTCGCAAAGCTTTCTGTAAGCCAGGCGTAGCGGAAATCAAGAGGGCTAACGCAATCTCCAAACCATTGATGCGCTAGTTCATGGGCAGCCGTAACGTTCTGCGAGTCTGCTTTTTGCGCAATGGAAACATTGAACGAGATCATCGTCTGATGCTCCATTGCACCGATCTGCGTATTGCAATACCCAACTTTATCGAATGGATAGTTGCCATACTTCTTCGCAAAGGTCTCGGTCATGCGCGGAACAAGTATGAACGACCGTGCACTCTTGGAACTATCGCGAGGCAGCGTGTAGAACACATGTGGCACCACACCTGACATTTCGATCTTGGTGTAAGGGGCTACTGCAAACGTTAGGAGATAGGTTGACGTTGGATGATCTTCCGACCATCGATAGATAGCAAATCCGTTCGGCCATGGTTCGCGCGTGAACACCTCTCGTCCAACAGACGCAAGTTTCCACGGCGTAACAGGGACAGTGAAGCGCGCAAAGAACGTTGCCTTGTCCGACGGATGATCATAACACGCCAACCAATGCTGCGTGCTGCTTACATAGGAATTCTTGAACCCAACTCCGAGTGCATAGAGTACGCTGTCTTGATAGTGAACGCCGCCCCACGGTGAAGAGCCCCCTTCATCAGACATCACGCCATGATAGAAAACACGAACGATATCTGTCTGTCCGGCAACAACATCGTTCTTAAGTGTTACGCGGTGATGCATAGTATCAGATGACGCTTCCCCTAACGTAACTGCGCTCGAAACAACATCGTTCACAAACACAGAGTCTATCGTAAGCCCACGCAGATGAAAGGGGAACGATGGCTTCGATGCGCCTGCCGTCCATTTCACCGTTATCGACACATCGCCAACGATTGTCTTCTTCGTTGGATCAGGAAATGTGATCGCAGCATCATAGTGCTGCACATCAAAGATCTGCGGGCGGTACATCGTAGGCGTGCTGATCTGAGCAGATGCAGCCACAGATGCCAAGAGCAGGAGGAGAAGAATCATTGGGGAAGATACAGAGATACGGCATAAAAAAAGGTCGCGCGAGAGCATGCTCTCGCGCGACCTATGAAACCATTGTCTACTCTACTTACCGAACGATCTGCAGCGGAAGCGCGAACGTCGAAGCACCATTTGTGACCTGAACCATCACCATACCACTTGGAAGTGTGCCGGTGCTGAGAGTCACAGTTGTTTCGCCGCCGTTAACCGTTACGTTCTGCGTTGCAAGCACAACGCCAGTCATCGAGAGGATGCGGATGTCTGCTGTTCCCGTTGTAGATACGAAGCGGATAGATGCCGATCCGGTTGTTGGATTAGGCCAGAGATTAACCGAGCCGCCAACTTCGTTCACCGGCACGTCTACGCTCGTTACGCTTTGAACAAGACCGATGGAAACTTGTTGATCTGCATTGACAGCGTCAACATTCACCACTTGCGTTGCAGGCTCAAAGTCCAGACGGTCAGCCGTGAGCGTTACAGCTCCAATGGAGAGTTCTGTAAGATCGAACGCGCCTTCGTTTTCTGTAAGTGCAAAGTCGATGATGTCTCCAGCTTCGTCACGTGCAGTAACAAGTGATCCCATGATTGCAGAAGAATTCTGAACCTGATCATCGCCCTTGCCATTGTTCATCACGCCACCGCGTTTGTCAAAGACAAAGCCACGTACGCGACCCTTGCCACGCTCGCCCTTGGCAGTGTCGAGACGGATATCGTATTGCATCTCAAGCACCGCGTCACCAACGTCAACGCGTGTAGCGTTGCGCCACTCAGTTGCCGCCTTGTTTGAAAGAACCATCCAACCAGGGATATATGGACGAGCACTTGGGACACCGAATACGATGTACTTGCCAGGCTGAAGATTGCTAAAGCGGTAACCGAAGTTTGCATCCGTTTCAACTGTTTGCACGTTACGCTTGTCAATGATCGTATCTCCACCGTCTTTCACTTTTTGTGTAAGCTGATAGGCGATCACCTTGCCTGGAACACCGGCATTGGTGTAGTGATTCTTCATCATGCCACCGAAGCCGTTGTTGAATACCGGACGCTTGTCCATCGGGAAGTTCACGCCGTCCTCATTAGCTATAAGCTTAATGATCGTTGCTTGTGAACCGTCGTTGGTATTGTTCCAGAACTCGTTGAGATACTCAGATTCTTTGTTGTCGCGACCCAATACCTTCGCTGACGCGATGTAGCCAACGCCTGCTTGAAGACGAATCTCGTACATGCCGTCAGCGTTTGTCTCAGCAACTACGCGGCGGTAGCGTGCATCAACCTCGGAGCCTTCCTTGGCGCGTGCTTCAAACACAACCAAGCCCTTAAGACCGCCTTCTGTGAGGGCATCCAATACTCGACCCTTGACAACGATGAGTGTAGGCTCCGGACGAGCAGCTACGGTAAAGTTGACCTTCTCACGTGAGTTGCAAGCGATGGTGATGCTCTTAGCATCGGCAAGTTCACCAGAGTTCTCAAACCATTCTGCAAGGAAGTTTGCGCCTTCGATGCGCAGCTTGTATGTACCCTCAGGTACTTCAAGGACGTATGAGCCCTGCTTGATCTCTGCTTTGTAGACAGGAACATATGCTTCTGTTACTCCGCCATCCTTCTTGATCTTGTCAAGGCGCCATGCAACAACAACGCCTTGAGCAACTGAACTGAGTATCGGATTCTCAAACTTCACTTCACCATAAATGGCTGCGCAGAACTTCGGTGTGTCGCCCTTGATGATCTCAAGAACAAACGATTGATTTGCAAATGTTACTACACCGTTAGCCTCAACAGCTGCCTTGATCGTGATCTCATAACGGCCTGCTTTTGGATTGGCCCATGAAAGAACACCTGTCTCGGCATTGATCGTCATTCCGTCTGGACCGGACACGAGGCTATAGCGTAGTATGCCATCCACTGACTTCTCAGCACGAGCCTTGTACTCGTATGGCTTACCTTCTGTACCTTTTTTCACTGGTTCCGTAACAAACCAAACCTTGGCTTCTACGCCGTTCTGGAGAACCACCACCTTGATAGGAGTGCGCGGTCCAACCTCATCCTTGCCCCATACAGCACGAACGAAGAATGTGTAAACACCAGGCTTGAGATCCTTTACGATGAACGTATAGAGATTCTCGCGAGGGGGCGTTGTAGGGTTTACTTCTACGCCACCGATTTTATCAAACTTTGCCTCGTCTTCAGTTTGACCAGTGGCCCGATAGACAAAGTAGGCCGTAGGCAGGTTGTCGCCCTTGATTCCTATCCATGATAGTAGCACGTAAGGAGCGGCATTTGGCTCAGTGATCACCTTGGCGCCGAAATCTGTCGGCACCGGGCGTAATTGCGCAGTCATACCAATGAAACCGAACGCAAAAACAGCGATCGTCATCAGTAGGCGCGAAAGAGTCGTAGACGTAAACATGAGGGATCCTCCAATACTTAAAAATGTACATGTGCTGAACTGGGGGCAGGATACCAGTTTTGTCTTCTGCGTTACAGAAGCTGTCAGAAAAAGGACGTGGAGGCGCCTAAATCACCAATTGCAGCGCCCCAAGGGTCTGTTCTTGTCCTGCACCAACAAAGAATCCGTCCTTATTCATGATGATGTACAGGGTAATTGTTGCCTCACGGGGCTTCCCTGACACATGTTGTTGCTCTGCAATGATGATCGATGCTGTATTGGTGTTGGCTTCCGAAGGGTACGTCTGAAGGCCTCCGCCAAAGTCCGCGGTAAATGCTACCTCGCCATTGACAAGCTTAGTGATAAGTCCATCCCCAGGAAATGAGTCCAACCGAACTCGAAATTCATGAAGCATTGGCCCCTTACCCGATACATTAACAGCCTCCATCGTGAGATCTATCCAGAATCGCATCGGCGTTACTGTGGTGTCTATACGGATAGAAGGGAGCCCCTTGATCGCATAGGTGCCGGCAGCGCTGGTGAAATCGACGGAAATGGACGTAGGGGTGACCTTGATCGCGGGCGACGTTGGGATCTCTTTGCGAGGCGCATCGGTGTCCAACGGTGATGTACATGCCGTGACCAAAAATGCAGTGAACAGTGCTGCAACCGTACTTCGAATGAGGAGTGTCATGAGGTGATTTTTCATAGCGGTTTAGAAGCGTACGGCAACGCCGTATGTGAGACCGATCTTGGAAGTACCAAACCATGCATTCTGAAACTGATATGCCATGGTTGAACCTTCAAGAGCGAAGATGAATGAGAGTGGGCCTGCCGGTGCATAGGTGATACCGGCGGAAAGTCTGCCGAGTGGACCAAATTTTGTGCCACCAAGTAACACCTGTCCAAAAGGAGCAAATGCGGTCTTGCCGATAGTGGGTAATGTGTGCCGATAGGTGACGCCGGCCCAGGTTGAAAGGGGCTGCTGTTCGTAGTGAATAGATTGACCGTTGCGCGTTCCTTCGAATGACATTGCGAATGATTCATTGCCGAACTCCACGCCTACGGCATTGCGATCCGACAACTGATACAGAAATCCAACACTGATGTTGTCCAACCACGATGTCTGCGTTGGTACGCTTACGTCTGTTAACGAATTGCCAGACATGCCCCGTAACTGAACAAGGAGAGAAGGGTACTGAATGGTGCGAATTGCCATCGGTGTGATGGACGCTACCTGCATCATCCGAGGCTCATTTGTGTGCGTTAGGGAAATGGTGTTGTTCATCTGCACGGTGCCGATAGGCGGACTGCTATACATCGCCGGCTCTGCAGCTACTTCTGGTGGTACACTTTCTGCCGAAGCACGAAGCTCTCGCAGCTGTGACTTCAGCTGAGCCTTTTCCATGCGCAATGCCGCGATTTCACGACGCAGTCGGGCAGATTCTCCATCCATTGCCGGCTTCACGGAGTTTACGATCGGAGCCTCAATGACCTGCGCCGGAGATTGTCCCACAGGTCCAGTAACAACGGTTGTTTGTGATGAAGAACCATTGTTGCTCACTACGCCCCACGTGATCCCTGCAGCGGCGATAGTTGTAAGAATTGGTAGTCCGAGCCGGGTTAGCCATTGTAAGAGAAGTCCGCCACCGGCAGCGCCTGCGGCTGCACCGGCGAGAGGTGCGGCAAAGCCCATGCCGCTGAAAAGGGTATTTGTAAGAGCTACTGGTGGAATCAAGCCAACACGATCGTCATGCACCGCAGAGCGAATCGCAAGCTGTTGCTTGAATTCCGTGCGTAGGTCTGAGTTCACCGCAAACTCGCCGAACAGCGCCGACTCGTTCATCGAGTCGAGTTCGCCATCGAGCAGGTTGTGGATCCATTCCTGATGTGTAGACATTCTTCAGTCCTTCGAAAATTCGTTTAGATACGGCTCGAGGATCTCCTTGATCTTCTGGCGCGCGCGAAACACACGCACCTTTGCCGTTTCGAGCTTGATGTTCAACATCTCGCTGATCTCAATGTAGGATAGGCCGTCATATTCACGGAGTACGAAGGCCTCGCGCATATCATTGTTGAGAAGCTCAAGCGCCATTGCGATGAGTTTCATCATCTCCGACCTGTCGGCTTCTCGTGACAACCCGGGGTTGTACATTGAGTCGTCGAACTCTACCATTTGCGTCTGTAAACGCTTCTTCTCGTTGAGGCAGAGGTTGCGACAGATCGTGAGAGTATATGCACGCACGTTTTCAAGGTGTTCTATGCGCTCGGCCGTTTGATAGAACCGCATAAACGTCTCTTGGAAAACATCGTACGCTCTATCTCTGTTTCCAAGCACTCTCATGCAGTAGGAGAACACATTCGGCGACATTCTGGAGTAGAGCTCACTGAACGCCGCCTCACGCTGCTCGGTCCGCAGCATCGCAAAGAGTTCAGTGTCGCTATATTCCGTGAGGTGACGCCTCATGAATCCTACTAACAATAGACGGGCCAAAAGGTTACTGCGATGGACGGACTACAGTATGAGCTTAAACGAAGCTCGCGACGAACAATGTCCGTAGAGGTCCACCCCACCGGCAGCATAATAGTACGCTGTCCGCTCAGAATGCCACTTTACGAGATCGAGCGATTCCTACTCATGAGGGAAACATGGATTCAGGAAAGGCTTCTCGATTCAGAGGCCAAGCGGCAGCTCATACCGCAACGTACACATCCTCATCACATCTACCATCGTGGCGACGTTTTGTCATGGGGCTGGCAGAATGCGGATATCATTGTCCCGCAACGACATAGCACGCATTCGGCAGCTCAAAAGTACATTGAACGGTGGCAGCGTGCGGAGGCAGAATCGCTCTTTGAAGCAATGATTCACGAGCATCTGCCTTCTATCGGGGTGCCCGGATTACGGTATCAGGGTCTAAAACTTCGGAAGATGAAACGACGCTGGGGATCCTGCTCATCAACGGGGTTCATAACGCTGAATGAACACCTCATCCGTGTGCCGGATGGGTGTATACGAGGCGTTGTGGTCCACGAACTTTGTCACCTAGTACACCTCCACCACGGCGCAGCATTTCATCATCTTGTACAGGATGTTTACCCAGACCATCGCATCTCTGATGCTATCCTTGATGCTTGGACATCGGTACTGTAGGCCAATGGTAGCGCGATAGCATGCTATCGCGCTACAGCACAGATCTCATCAAATGCCGATGTCAGCGACGCGGCGATCATTTCAGGTGAGCGACCTTCGATGTGATGGCGCGGCATGAATGCTACAAGCTCGCCATCGCGCATGATAGCGAACGACGGTGACGATGGTGGCACTCCAGTGAAGAACGAACGTACCCGTTCAACTGCTTCTGTATCCTGACCTGCAAACACTGTTACGACGTTTTCAGGCAAAACACTGTGCTTCAGTGCGATCGCAACGCCTGGACGTGCGCCACCGGCAGCGCAACCGCAGACGGAATTCACAACTACCATTGTTGTGCCGGGCTTTGCCATTGCTGCATCAACATCGGCGGCAGAGCGTAATTCTGAAATACCAAGGTTTGTAAGTTCTTCGCGCATCGGTTGTACAAGCATTGGGTCATATGCCATGATCATTCTCCAGGTTGTTGTTCGTTGAGGACGTTGTTTAGGTATTCCATTCCGAGCGGTCCGGCGATGAGCGGAAACTCGGCATCATAATCATCTCTTTTTGACGGGTCGAGTGCAAACGCCTTCTGCAGAAAAGGCACTGCGGAAAGGGGCTGTCCAGCCGCACACAGCGTCTTCGCCGTAGCAAAATATCCTTCGGCCCATTCAGGCATGAGTCTCATGCATTCATTGAATCCACGCAGAGCTTCTAGCACGTCGCCACTCTCGAGTACACTTGTGCTGTAGTCAAACCAACACTCTACATCTTCCGGTTGAAGTTCTAGCGCCTTGCGGTAGGAGGCAAGAGATTCTTCAATTCTTTGAAGGTTGAAGAGTGCGTCCGCCTTGGCATACCATAGATCTGCATATTCGGGTTCGATCTTTAGCGCCGCCTCATAGTCACGCACTGCATCGTCAAACTTCTCTTGTGCATCTGCGCATGTGCCCCTGCCATAGAGTGCTTGCGAGTGATGTGGATCAAGTGCCAACACTTTTGTGAACATCTCAGATGCTTCAACAAAACTTCCGCTTTCTTCCAAGGATGACGCAAGATTATGCATCACCGGGATGTCGGTTGGGTCGATCTTATGCGCTTCGCGATATGCATCGATCGACTCGGGTACTCTGTCCAGCGTTGCATACGTGTTACCCATGTTATACCATGCATTCACGAAGTCCGGCTTTACAACCGTTGCCATGTCATAGCACTGCAACGCGTTTCGGTTAGCCCCTTTTTTCCCATAGATCACTCCCTTATTGAACCACGCATTAGGTTCGTATGGATCCATGTCGATGAGCGTCTCATAGATGATAAGGGCTTCGCCGTATTGCTCGAGAGCTTCGTGACAGATGGCGATCTCGAACATCGCGTCACGGTGGAACTGGTCTTGTTTTGCCAAGTACACAAATAGGCGTAATGCCTCATCATAGCGCTCGCGTCGCTCCAGAATGAGAGCCTTCGTAAAAAGAGCATCCAGGTTGTACGGATCGGTTACGAGCGGTTCTTCAATGAGACGGTTGGCCTCATCGAATCTGCCTAACTGCTCTAGAGCAATGCCTCGATTGACCGTGATCTCGATGTCTATTGGGTCGAGCTTTGCCGCTTGGACATAGGCCTCAAGCGCCTCTTCCCACTTCCCGAGACTTCCCAGGGCAATACCGTACTTGTGCCACGCATCTGTTGAGTAGGGGGCTTTTTCCGACCACATGCGAGCAAAGATCAACGCGTCGTCAAACGCCTGTGTTTCCAGGCAGTAGTGAACGATGGCTTCGAGAGATTCGGCCGTTGGGGAGCCATTTTGCCAGTTCCCACTACGTACAGACTCACGGAACCGACGCAGGGTCTCGTCGAGCTCCTGGTGGTTTGGTTCGTCCTGTTCGTCGTCGTTTTCGAAGTCAAGCATGTGCAAGTTTACGGAAAGGGAGGCCAAGAGACGAAGTAGGGTTTCTATTCGTGCTTATGATATGCTTTCAACGTAGGATCGGAGCCAATTACGGACGCCAAAGACGTTGTTTGGCATGGCATTTATGGCTTCGAGCGCCTGCCTCACACGGTCAGCCCGTCTGGCGTCGTTGTCGGTTTCAGCCACCGTGGCAATTCGTGGTGCAATACGAACCAATTCCTCCATCATGGCGGCATGTCTCACGGAAATCGCCCCGGGTTTGAAACCGAGATGTCGCAAAGCATCTACGGCTGTACGCACATCGTCCCATCGCCCAAGTTGGATCAGATTCTCGATGGTATACACACGGACCATGAGTTTGAAAAGGGGCTGATTGATCGATACTCTTTGCAAAGAACCGAGGGCATCAAGGGGACGTCCCTCGTATTGGGCTATCACGGCTTCACAGAGCTCCATCACATGTTCTCGAACGGACGGCATGAGGGCCTCGGCGTAGTCTGCCATGAATGCACGAGCATATCTAACTTCTCCGGCATTTACTGCCATTCGCACGAGGAATATGTAGTCCGGGTACAACAGATTGGGCTTCCCCAAAAACTTCAGCTCTATCTGGGTTTGAATGCCAACAAGTGCTTCCGAATAGTATCTATCATCACCTTCCATATTGATCTGATGCATGCAATGATCGGCGAGATGGGTAAAGGCCATGTAGCCATCAACAAATGGCAGCTCGTGTATCCGTTGCTTTACCAGGGTGCGTAATGTGGCAAGCGCATTGGGGCTAGGCGCGGCTGAGAGTTCCAATACAGCAGCATTGACGTCTATGCAGGCGTTCTTTCTGAAATGGGGGTTCCTCTGGAGGAATTCCACGATCTCCATAGAGAGGTGAAGGCTGAAGTCAACCCCATGCTGATACTGCTCGTGAACCATGAGCGTTAGCTGACGCAGAAGTCTAGCAATGCTCATCTCAACCAAGACGTTTAGCTCATCCTGGAGGATGCTCCTTTCTGTCCCAGGCGTTACGTAGGTTTCGAAGAGCGATTTCTCTTCGAGCATTGACCATTCGAGCTCAAGTGTGGCATCATCGCGAACAGCGCGACCTCGAATGTCCTCCAGGGACGATTTTAGAAGTTTCTCAAATTGCGGAAACACCCTCATGTTCCGTAAGGCACTCACTTGGTACGTCGTCAGAAGATCGGTCTGCGACCGTATTCGCTCAATTGCCAAGAAAGACATTGCGAGTGCCACCACGTCTGAATACCAGTTACGAAGGGTGGCATATCGATACGTAGCCCCAGGTTGTATAGACTGCCAAATGTCCTCGTCTGACGGAATCATATCAAAGGGGTGCAGCAAGGCGAGCGTTTCTACCAGTCTCGAAAGGATCTCTGATGTGTTGAAGTATGGCGACCGGGCAAAGGAGACAAAGGCCTCCATCTGGACCTGTGAAAGGGGCTTAAGTAGTTGAATAAGCTTGGGTTCGCGTTGAGTTGCCATGACCGCTAAAATGCCCAAAAATTCTCCATTGATGGTAATTACCGAACAATGCAATTTGGCAACGTCAAGAGGGGTACGGAAGCAGTTCAGAAGTAATTCAGTATCTCGTGGCATACCTACGTATCCCTTGATTGTGCAGGTTGCACGCTCGATTGAACCATCGATACATCCAACGGAGTTGATCATGAGAATTCGTCACGTTTTTTTGCTGAGTATAGCGCTGATGGCAGTGCTTGTTCCCAACGTTTTTGCGCAAGCCGAAAGCTTCACGTGGAAGCAGCAGACGGTTTCGAACGGCGTCGGTAGCGGCCCTGTTGTGGCTAAGGTTGCGCAGCGTGTTCGCTATGATGCAGACACTGCCGCGTTGACCGTTTGGGGAATCGTAGATTCAACGGATGCTTCCAACTTCCTCTTTATGAAGTTGGTCCTCAAGAAATTCGTTGGCGTAAAAGGACTCTTCGTTCTCGATGATATCACTGTCTATCAGTATGGTGCTCGTGCTGATATGAAATACAAATGCACGGGCGGAACGTCCAACATCACTTCAGTAGATGATGCCACGAATACCGTAACCGGCACGTTTTCTTGGTACGGCTATGTAAAGCTCCAGAATGGAATTGAACTGAATGTTCACATCTCAGAAGGTGCCTTTACTTTAAAGATTCGCCCGGAATTAGGCATCGTAGCAAGACCTGCTGATGGCGCAAAAGTGAAGCCGAAGAAGCCCCATACAGTAACGATTTTCGCCATTAAGCAGATCAATCCGAAGGTCTTCATTGAAGGCGCAACCATTACGCTTACTCATGATGCAACAGCGTTTAAAAATGCGAAAACACTAACAGCGGTTACAAACGCCGAAGGAGCCGCAACGTTTGTTCTTGATACACGAGCAGAACTAGTAGGTGGCGATTACACGTTTAAAGTGAAGGCCACAAAGAAGGACTTCATTGATAGTAAGGAGACAACGGTAAAGTTCAAGGTTGACACTACTGACAGATACTACTACTCAAAGTGTAAGGGCGCTCAATTCATTGAGTTTGACGCAGGCGTTGGCGAGAAGTGGGAAGATGACGGAGCGCCGTACGTTATGAGCACCGGTGAGAAAGTCTTGATGGCGGGGTTGATCACCTTCCCCGGCAAGGTTCGCATTGACACGTCTCTCGGTGGGGCGAAGGTGTTCTTCAATACGAGTGCGAAGATCGAGCAAACGTTTTTTGATGGAACGGAAAAGGACTTCGTGATCGTCAATTCTCCGATGACGTTTGTAGCTCCCAAGTGCGACCTCGTGTTAGACTTTGCATTGAAGGAGCTCTCTGAACAACTCACAGGTGGGAAGATCATCAATCCACGTATTGAGATGTTGGGCAATGGTGTTTCCGCTGCGGGACTGAAGATCGGTGCCGGCATGGAGCTTGGAACGAATACCTACGATGGGTGTAATTCTGATCTGCCTTTTGGAACAGTTTGGGCACCAAATAAGAAGGCCGAAGTTGACCTTGAAGTAGGATTTCTGAAAACTGGACCACGCTGGGATCTGTTGGCCACGGGCACCGTGAAGAACTTCACGCCGGTTGCCTCGTGGTGCGTCAAAGAAGCCAAGGTGGAATATCGTGGCGATTCATCACTCTTTCGACTTTCCGCTAAGATCAAGAACTCAATGTTCTCAGATGCCTCAGGTAGCGTGACGTTCAAGGACGGTACACTGAATGCCTTGAAGATTGACTTTGAATTGGAAAGATGCATCCCAATTCCTGATCTACCGAACGTCTGCTGGAGAGGTGGAGGATTCTCTGTTGAGAATCTGCTCATCGGAAATCCTTTGAGAGGTAGCGTGAATGCAAAGTTTGGTCCGTACGATCCGTTGAAAGACCTCTATCTCCTTACGATTGAAGGCGGCTTTGAAGATCCTCCTGCGAAGGTCTATGGAAAGATCACCGGCAATTTGGTGAAGATGGAAGCCCTTAGCTCAAAGAAACCGTGGCAGATCGAAGTATCTGGCAAGGGAACCGTTGAGCCGGCTGCCGTTAAGGCAACACTCGATGTTTCAGCCTCTGCCTTGCACCTCGGTGCTGATTATTTCTTGACTGGTACACTGTCTGCATCACTGGCCCTTAATCCTATCGGTGTCTCTGGTGCATTTAGCGGGTCAATGAAGTTCCCTAAGGTGGCGGATGAGCTCCTACCGAAGGCGGGTAAGATCGGGCGCTTTATCAATCAATGGGCGCCATTCCCTCTGGGAACAGTTTCAGGTACAATCTCTCTTCTCGCATCTGGCGAACGGACTGCTACCGTGAAATATGACATGACGAATCTCATTTCGCCCGGACCTGCAGCTGATGAAGTAACCGCAGCTCTCCGCGCCATGGGTAGAGGAACGCTGTCCGTTGACTTCAATCTATTGCCATCCCCATCTGCATGGGATCTTGACGCCGGCTTCATCGAATTGTTCAAGGCGGGACTGTTTGGAAGTGTTGAGAACGGTAAGGCTGGCGACCGTACGCAAGCAGCTGACAAGATGGTTGCCGTTCCTGCTGGTCAAGAGAGCATAGTGATCTTCCTAGAGACTGCAGCAGCAGGCGTTGCGAGCTCGCTGAAGACTCCTACGGGCGCAACATTGACAGCCACTGACGTAGCGAACGGAATCTTCCGCGTGCCATCACCCGACGGTAAGATCACACTGTGGGTTGTGAAGAATCCTCAGGTTGGAAATTGGACCATCTCTGCTCCAACTGCTTCTGCAACTGACACACTTTCGGTTATGGGGGTAGTACCACCTCCAACGTTTGAGTTGTCGTCATCGATTGTTGGAAATGACCTAAAAGCAACATGGACCGGCACATCTCTGCCGAGCGATTGCCGCGTGCAGATCTTTGTTGACAATGACGATAAGGGCTTTGACGGAACATATGTTGGCACAGCAACCGCCGGTGTGGGAAGTTTAACTGTGGCGCTGCAAGACTCAACTATCCCATGTTCGTTCCATGTGTATGCCATCGTTAGTGGCAAAACGGTTGGTATCGCGGACTACTCATCAGATACGCATGCAAATCCGCGCGCAACGCTTCCGATTCCAATGAACGCTGTTGCAGAATCGAACCTTGCAGGAAACACGACCATCACATGGACGCCTATCAATGATGCGCGTGTAGCATCGATCGGCGTGCTTGATGCATCGACTGATTCTCTTGTTACGTCTGCCTATCGTTTTGAGAATAGCGTCTCCGCTACCGTTCCTTCTCACCAGACCACGCAGCTTCGCCTCGTTACCTACGATCACAATGGTCGTCGTTCTTGTGAATCTGCTCCGATCTCAATCACTACGGATGTAGATGATGACGTTGTGTTCGCTGGCGATCATGGTTACACGATCGGCGTTGCACCTCACCCGGTAACTGATCGTGCTCGAATCTTTATCAACGGTGTGGTTGCAGAAACCGTGAATGTGCACGTTGTTGACATACGTGGCGTTGACGTCTACTCATCTGTTGTTGTTTTGGATCGGGCAAACGCAATACTCGTAGAGGTTCCGTCATCAGCGCTGACGTCTGGGGTGTACACTATTATTCTCTCGACTCCATCAGCCTTGGTTTCTCGGTCATTCATAGTAATGCATTGATTCCTGCACCCAACTGCGCTGTAATGAAAAAGTTTGGGTCGACAATTTGCGTGCTATTCCTGTCATGCTCGCTCTATGCGGGCGTGCCTGGGTGGCGCACGGTGCAACGCCTTGCTCGCCCCCTAACGGGACATGGTGTAACGATGGTGCACACGGGGGACGTGTTGGTTGCTGGTGGTACGGACGCCTCCGGTGCTACTGTGTCTGATGTTTGGGTAGTCCGGGGGGCTACGGGACAACGGGTTCAGGCACTCACTGGACTTTCCGTTCCACGCTCGCGTTTTGCATTAGTAACGGTACAAAGCGGCACGGAGTCCGTGGTCTATGTGATAGGGGGCTATACAGGAACTACTGGCGCATATTCGTCAAGCGACGTTGTTGACGTTATCCGGTACGATGTTGGCCAAAACAATTGGCGAGTATCGCGCTCGGGTCAACTCCCGAAAGCTGTTGGCGATGTGCGTGCGGTGTTCGACGGCGTCTCCTCGATCATTGTCTCCGGTGGTACTACGCAAACGACAGGTGCAATGAATACTGGCGCGGAGTCAAATGTCAGCGCTTCAATCACCGTCGGTAGTGGTGCCATCAGAAGGCTTGGAGATCAAGTATCTGCGCGGTCAGCACATGGAGCGTATCGGTTCCTCGATCCTACCAGTTTGTGGCGCGTAATTATTGCAGGTGGCGATGCAACATTGTCGCCATCGGCTGAATTGCTAGCAGGTACTATCTGGGATGGCAGAGCAAATCCACCACGCGTCTATCGCAAGTTCGTTGCTGATGTGAGTGATATCTCGGGGACCGCCCGCGCATTCGGCGGCGAAGATGCCGGTGTACCCCTTGCAACAACGGAGTGGTACGATCCAAAGAGTGGCTGGCGTCAAGCGCCACGGATGAATGAGGCACGCTCTCGAATGGGCGTGTCACTGATTGCAGGACCAGTTGATACTGCCGATGCGTACCTGGTGGTTGGAGGCAGTGGCACGGCAGGCGCAGTTGCGACATCCGAGATCTTTATGATGCCGACTTCAACCGCACCAACCGGTTCGTTCGAATCGTTCCATACAACGCAACAATCAGCAGCGTTTCGCGGTGTTGCGATGTCGAGCGTTAACCTCCCGTTTGTGATCGGTGGAGGACCAAGTGATCTCGTTGAAGTCCTTCAACCGCTTGATGCGCCTGACGTGACGTTTCCAAATACGGAAGTGGGTGCGCGCAGCGACAGTGTGATAGTAGTCATTACAAACACATGGTTGCTGCCGATAACGATCAACAGCTTACGCACGGTTGGTGATCCGGACTTTCTTGTTGCTGCAGACACCAACACTATCATCCTTGCTCCGGGCGCATCACGCTCCATCCTCGCGTGGTTCCGTCCAACAGCGCAGGGCGCACGGACGGCTCGTCTCGCACTCGATATGGGGCCTATCGCAGATACGGTCATCCTACGTGGCAATGGCCTTGCTTCTACAATAGAGTTGATCTCAGGTATCGTAGATCATGGGGAGGTGGCGGTTGGAGCAACGTCTCGCATCTGCTTGCCCCTTCTTAAGAATAATGGAAGCGACACTGCAATCGTTGACTCGATCGTAGTGCCCGCCGGACTTGGCGTATCGATTGAATCTCCAAAAGGCCGCACCAAGGTTGCTCCCGGTGATTCCCTCATCGTCTGCGTAGTCTACACGCCTGCATCTCGTACCACGCTTTCTACCTCTGCAACGATTTCGATTGGAGCGCGCAGATATCCCTTTGCCATCATTGGTAAAGGTATTCGTACTACCGGAATTGTCCGTGTTGGTGTTGGATGTGATACGGTCTCTGCAACAAGGGGCGATACAGTTGGGTTCACTGTTACCCTAGAAAATATTGCAGACCGTCCGATCACCATCATTGCTATTGGCGTTGATGCCGCCGTTGCTGGCTCGGCATGGGTTGTAACACCATCTATTCTTCCGCTTACGATAAACCCCGGCGTTGCAATTCCACTCGATCTCCTGGCGGAGGTTCAGAGAGAAGGTCGGGAAAGCTACACTGTACGTTGTACATCAAACAGTGATAGTGCAATGGCAAACACCACATGCGTAGTTACACGATCACGAACCCTCATTCCATCTATCGGCAGCATTGACGTTGGTTTGGTCTGTATTGGTGATACTATTGTCAGAAGCTTTACGTACACAAACGTCTCTTCTATTGACGCTGTAACTATCTCGTCTATCGACGTTGAGAATGTTGATGGAAGTATCAGTCTCACAGCTCCGTTCATTGTAGCGCCACGCTCATCCGTATCGGCGGTGGTAACAATCGCTGCTACAACACCTGGTGTTATCAACGGCAGAGTTGTGATCTCGAGCGCCATCGGATCTTCGGTGATTCCAATCACCGGAACAGTTCTTCCATCCTTGATCGTGAGACCGTCAGCGATCGATGCCGTGCCGGGTGATCGTCGGAGATCGCGACTCGTTATCGAAGGCGTCTCAACAACGAGCACAAGGTTGTTGCTGCGTCATCCATCACGCATGTTCTCCGTACGAGCTCTTCAGAGTGTTGCTGGAAATACGCCCATAGTGACAACGTCTTCAACAGCACCAACGAGCAACGGGACAATTCTAACAGTCAACTGGGCGCAGATTCCGGCAGGGGGCATTGGGGCAGTTGATATTGAGATTGACGTGCTGCGCAGCGACGAAGCAATTGCAAGAATGTATGCGGTCCGTGCCAACGACACCACCGACTGTATTCAGAGTGACACCGCTCTTGTTCGCGTAGATACAGGATGCGGAGGAGAGCGCTCCGGCGTCCGTCTGTCTTCTCAAGCATCGATGTTCATCTCTCCGCAGCCCATTCGTGAGAACATGAGTATCATAATTCACCTCCCTCAATCAACGATGCGTGTTGAGCTCGTGGACGTGAATGGCATTGTGTTGAGGCTCGTTCCGATTGGGAATACGCAAGGAGTGGACGATACATCCTTGACATTCTCATGCGTAGGCCTTCCTGCCGGTCTCATTGTTGTCCGCCTCGTTACCGACCAAGAACTTTGTCATGCGATTCCAGTCATCATTGCACCGTAATCCTATGAAACGAATCGTATTGATGATCTTTGTTTCGTGCCTTGCCGTACCATCTGCCTGCGCACAGATCGGTGGACAAGAGGCGTGGCGTTTTGGACTCACAGGCTCGGCAACGCTGAACATGCATGATGGTCCACTCACCACCTATGATGGTCTGCAAGAGTGTGGCACGTTTACCTCAACGAATACCATCGGCTGGACGGTTGGAAACATGGCGTGGTACAGACTTGCCCCGGACGTCGCTGCAAGTGCACGGCTTCAGTATTGGAGTGCTGATGGAACCTTCACATCACCCAATCCCGTTCAGCCCCTTGTCTCACTCGGCAACGGCACAACGGTTCCACTCTCTACTGAATACGATCTCTCGACATCGCTTGACTACATCACATTGGATCTCATCGCTCAATGGTATCCGATCAAGAACTTTTACGTTGGTTTAGGTCCACAGATAGGCATTGCCACGCAAACATCGTTCGAACAATCAGAGCGGATCGTTCAACCGGCGTTTATGGAGTTTGTGAATGGTGGTACTGAGCGGACCATTTACGCTGCAGATTTTACGAACAGCGCAGTTTCTTCGAACATCAGAGTTGCTGCGGTTGCCGTGGTAGGATATGACATCTATGCCGCCGAGAGATTCGTGATAACACCAGAAGTGAGCTATCTCTACGCTTTCACCAATGTCCTATCGTCGTCGCCCTGGAGCGTGAATGCATTGCGTGCAGGTGTGCATCTGTCCTATGCATTCGGACTTCCGGAAGCTATTGTAGCACCCATTGAAGCCACAGCGGCAGTCGTAGCACCCGCCGTTGTTGAGGCAGCTCGTCCGATGCCCTCTGTTCTCATTGATCTTGAGAGCACAATGGCTGATGGCAGTACAATCGCCGGTGGGGATGTTCTGATCACGGAGCAGCGTTCAAGTGATGTTGTTCCGCTGTTGCCGTTCGTCTTCTTTGATGTGAAGAGCTCGGTGATTCCGGACAGATATGCCAAGAACAAGCAGTCTGATTTTGATGAATCGACAATTCGTGATAGCGTCTTAGGAATCTATCATCAGCTATTGAATATCGTGGGTGCTCGATTGGCTAAGTATCCTGATGCTCGTCTGACGGTAGGGGGCTATAGGGACCCGTCGGATGGTGAGAACACAAACGTTCTCTCAACTTCACGTGCAGAAGCGGTGAAGACCTATCTAACATCGGTATGGAATATCGCCCCTTCCCGGATTGACACGAAGCAGGGCGCACTTCCAAACATTGTTTCCAATCAAGGCATTGCCGACGGTCGCACAGAGAACCGTCGCGCAGAACTCACTTCTAATGATCCCCGCATTCTTGCTCCGGTAAATAGAGTGGAGCGCATCAGCACCATCGAACCACGTACGGTGCACGTGGTCTCAACCGTCACAGACCGAGCCGAGGTCACGAAGTTCGCTGGGTCAGTTGTTGGTGACAATGGTGTTATGCTCGCCTCACTTTCTGATGATAGTCGCGGATTTGTATGGCAGCCTCAGGCATCATCACTTCAGAAGCTACTTGGTGATCGTCGTAGCGCGCGCTCGTCGGCGCAGGTGACCATTACAAATGGCGAGGGGATTCAGCGCACCGCACAGGCGCCGTTCACGATCCGACGTGAGGTCCGTTCAACACGGTATTCAAACGAAGTAGTGAACGATTCGATCATCGAACGTTTTCGCCTCATCTTTTTTGACTACGATGCGGCAACAGTTAGCGCGTTCAATGTATCGATGGTTGACCTTGTTCGGAGTCGAATACGCACAACGTCATCGATACGTATCACCGGACTAACGGACCGTATAGGCCCGTCGCAACACAACACCGAATTGTCCCTCGCACGCGCCCAAGCAATTGATGCCTCCATCAAGCAACGCATTGTTGCTGAGCGAGTAACGGTGAAGGGGGCTGGTCCGGAACTGATCTATAACAATGATCTTCCGGAAGGGCGTTGGTATAACCGCACTGTGCTGATCGAAGTAGCTACTCCGGTTGATGCTGAATGACAACGCTACAACGATTTTGTCGGGTAGGTCTGTTTGTGGTCTCCGTATTGACCGCTTCGCAGTCGTTTGCGCAGTCGTCCTTGGCGCTGAATGATCAGCTTCCGCCATACCTCTTGTCAGCAGTTCTTCTCAACAACGGTCACTTTGCCGTATCCACCGGATACTCAGGTACACCAAAGACATTGATTTACCGAGAGGATGGCACAGGGAATAGGCCCGTGAACTACACGTCGCACATTCACGTGCGTGTTGACAATGTTCTCTTTCAGCTTCCCTTTGAGTCGGATCTTACAACGGATGCACCGCCCCCTCCCAATCCTTTGCGGTTGATGAGGATGTTTAGGGATACCGTGCTGAGACGCCCACGCATCAACTATGAGATGGCGGCCATCATGCCTACGTCGGGCGACTCCGTTCGTGTGACGTTCACAATGGAGCCCGTGAAACGTCCGAGCGGTGGGTTCATTCGGATCTCCGTAAGTGCGCTCAACCGTGGTGGCGCAAATCATGATGTTGGTGTGCTGATGTTGATCGACACGAAGATCGGCGACAATGACCAAGCACCAATTCCAACAGCATTTGGATTCAGCGGAGTGGAGACATCGTACTCTCGGCAGACCACACCGGGGATGCCGGAGTTCTGGCTTGCCTTGGAGGGTACGCCTATCAGTCCCGGACTTGCCGCAAGGGGTAATCTTCGCGCAAGCGATCTTCTTGAACCGGATGTGTTTCTCTTTGGAAACTGGGTGGATGATCCCACGAATAATATTCCCGGACTCTATCGAGTGCAGTGGAAGGAACGGATAGCATCTGGTCTAACGTATACAGACAGCGCGATTCTGATGATCTGGGATCAGAACCCTCTCTTGCGTGGACAGCGGAAGCTTCTTGCGTCAACAGAGATCGGTGTTGTGGACTCACTCATCGTTACCAACGGCACGGGCGGTGGCGGTGGTGGAGGTGGAGGCGGTAGCCTTGGTGTTGCAGGTGCGGGCTCGTGTCTCTCGATCGAAGCGATTAAAGAAGACACGTGCGGAAGAGCCGGATATCGCCCATACGATCCCGATACTCTGCAAACACTCTACCTCGTTACAAACACCGGCAAAACTGACCTTACGAATGTTCGTGTTGAGGTTGGTGCTGTGCCTCCCGGACTACAAGTTGTAAAGGCCCCTTCTAGCGTGATTCCTTCGGCGCTTCTTCAAGATGCCACTGGTGTTGCCACATTGTCGTTTGCACTATCGCCACGTTTGGCAACCACATCATATCAGGTGCCTATTGCATTTGTTAGCGGCGTTCGTGATACCATCATCAAAGAAAACGTCTGCATCACCGTGCCTGGTCTGCTTGCAGCGATCACCGTTCGAGATGTTACTTCGCCGCCAATTTGCCCAACAACACGTGACACTATCGGGATACCGATCGATCTCAAAGGTTTTCGATGCCGACGCATTGACTCAGCCTTTGTGATAACGGCAGGTGGACTCGTGCGCGTCCTGCAGCCGTATCCTGTGCTTCCTGCGGACGGTCGCGGATTGCTCCTGTGCGAGATCGCACCTACTGCGCAAGGCTCATTCCCAGTGCAGGTTCGTGTTGTAGTGCGAGATGAAGAATCACTTCTACCGGGCGATACAACGTGGGTCAGTCTTGTTGATACAATACAAGTGACCGTTATCGGAAAGTTGGCAGAGCTTAAGGCAGTTCTCCCTGCGGACACGCTTGATCTTGGCACTGTTTGCATAAATGATACATCGTTCGACGATCTCCTTGTTCAAAACGTAGGGGGTTGTGCAGCGGATATCATTGGAGCGCGTTTTGTCAACAATGCCGGCGGAATCTTTGCAATCAGCCCGAGTGCGCTTGTACCGCAAACAATCGCACGCGCACAACGCGGTCGGCTTGCGATAGAGGGTAGGGGGCTACGTGTTGGCCTTGCAGTGGGAACACTAGAACTCACAACACCAGCAGTTCCGGGAATAATCCTTGTGCAGGTAAAGCTGCGCGTTGACGTTCCAACGTATGCAAGTTCTGTAGATACAATTGACCTTGATACAATTTGTCCGGGTACCGATATACGAGACGGACTTCTTGTAACGAATGCAACCGCATGTGCTGTAGACATTGATTCCATAGATGTGCTTGGTCCGGATAGCCTCACCAGCTCCCCAACCAACGGCTTCACCATATCAGCACGTGGACGTGTAGGTATTGCCATTGCTGCATTTCCGCGCGTTGATGGCCCCTTCCTTTCAACACTTCGCATTCGGTCCGCTGTTGCTGGAGACCGAGACGTTGTTGTGCGAGGAACGGCAGCCACACGTTCTCTTTCCGTTCCTCCTACGATCTCCTTTGGTGATGTGCGCGTTGGTACGTCTCAGGTTTCACGTCTGACTGTTACCAACTCCGGCACAGCACCCGTTACAATTCGTTCTGTCAACATCGGCGGAGCAAACGCTTCGGAGTATAGCAGTGCCGTGGTTGGTGGTCCGCTCCCGAGGACACTTGCACCCGCAGGCTCATTGGATATAGATGTTACTTCTTCTCCATTGAACATTGAAGCGCGTAGAGCCACCATCAGCGTTGTAACCGAGCAGCCACTATGTACAACTGTGCAGCCTATCGCTGTTACAACTCGTGGTATCCAACCATTGCTTGACGTGGTGACGCGTGAGGTAATCGGTGGACGACGATGTGTAGGAGCCCCGTACGACACAGTCATTGTGATGCGCAATGTGGGTAACGCACCATTGAACATAACAAACATCGTATGGTCCCAGCCATGGGTTACAACAATTACGAATGCCGTTCCATTCCAGCTCGATAGTGGCGAAGCTACGTCGTTGCCTATTCGAGTTGATCCGCGTGCGATTGGTCCGAATACCGCAACGTGTACGATTACAATGGATGGTGATTGGCTTACACCATCAGACACGCTTATTCAACTTGCCTCGGCCGGACTCCTTTGCGCAACGATGTATGTTGACACCATGGTTGCGGACGTTGGAACACGTCCACTCATTGACGTACGCCTTATTGCAGACGAACGTACGCAGGTACAAGGCCTATCATTGCTCCAAATCATTGATGCGTACGGCGGCAAGCGCACATTGTCATTACGCGCAGATGCCTCACTAATGCTGTTTGGAACTACTGTTTCGGGTGCACTTACCGGAGCAACCGCAGTTGCTGGTGCCGGATCTGTAACGATTGATCATCAGGGGGCTATGGT
This sequence comes from Candidatus Kapaibacterium sp., assembly GCA_026390655.1. Lineage (GTDB taxonomy): Bacteria > Bacteroidota > Ignavibacteria > Kapaibacteriales > Kapaibacteriaceae > UBA10438. The sequence continues at coordinate 1,752 of JAPLFN010000122.1, read as the reverse complement.
GCAAAGCCCCATACTCGCATCGATTCCTGCGGACGTGATGTTGAGCGTGGCGTCAAGAACACCGGTAGACATCACCGTGATCGACTTCGTTGATGGGTATCATGATCTGCGTGTGGAACCAGGCCTTCTCATTGCATCATATTGCGCTAAGGACCAACGTCTCGTGCAAAGCACGGCAGGACCGATTGTGTGGTCGCAAAACGGTGACGTTGTGATCTCTTCTGTTTTCTCGAGCAGTTACCGCGTAGCGATCTATACACTCGATGGTAGGTGTGTACTCGATCATTCTTCAACCATCGGCAGTGGTGAAACAGTAAAAATCACCGTCCCGCACTATTCATCCGGTATGGCGTATGCTGTGGTCACAACACCACGTGGTGTAACAACGTTGCCATTTGTATTCAGTAACTAGTAACTAGTAACTCGTAACTCGTAACTCGTAACTCGTAACTTTCTACTCTACGCCTCCGCAACCTCAAACACCAGAAACTTTAGGTACTGCGTCTCTGGCATGGCAAGCAAAACCGGATGATCCGGCGCCTGCGCACCGCGGTAGATGAGTCGGAGACGACGTCGCACCCGCGCAGATTCGCGGTACACAATGTCCATGAGGTCGTGTTCTGTTACTGGCTGTGTGCATGATGATGAAACCAGAATTCCACCCGGCTGCAGAAGCTTAAGAGCGGTGCGATTGAGCTCGGCATATCCCGCTAGGGCACCCCGCAGTGCTCCGCGATGCTTGGCAAAGGAGGGAGGATCGAGCACAACGATATCCCACGTTCGTTCTTCGGCTACGTGGTCACGCAACAGATCAAAGACATTCGCCTTTTCAAATGTGCAGTTCGTGAGACCATTGAGATCTGCATTCCGTGTAGCCGCCGCAACTGCCAATGCCGAACTGTCTATTCCAACGGCCATCGATGCGCCGGCTGCTGCAGCGTTGAGTGCAAAGCCCCCTACATTACAGAAGCAATCAAGAACAGTCCGACCCTTTGCAAGACGTGCTACCATGCTGCGATTGATCTTCTGATCGAGGAAGTATCCTGTTTTTTGTCCGGTAGTAAGGTCGATCTCGAGCTTGAGGCCATTCTCGTGAAACACAACACGCTCTGGTACATCTCCCCAGACCACGCCATCAACCAGTTCGAGACCCTCACGAGTTCGCGTCTGCGACATGTTCTTCTCGATGATGCCCTTGCACGTTGGGAACACTGTTCGCAATGCCTCGATGATATGGGGCTTCCGCACATCCATTCCGGCTGCAAGCATCTGGATCACGAGATAATCGCCATACCGGTCGATGATGAGACCGGAAAGCAGGTCTGCCTCGCCATACACAACGCGGTATCCCTCTTCATTTGGGAGCACACGTTGACGGAGCTCTTCCGCCTGACGGATTCTTTTGACAAAGAACTCCGTACCGGCCTCCTCTTCCTCCGAGGCCAACAGTCGCACAGCGATCTTCGAGAGGGGATTGTAGAAACCCGTCCCCATCGAAGCCCCATCGAAGGTGCTTACACGCACAAGCGTGCCGGGAGCAACATCGAGGTCGTGGGAGAGATCGTCCTTATTCACCCAGAGGTGACCTTCCTTGATCCGCTTTTCTTCGCGCGGTCGCATTGTTATGATCTGCATGATGCAAGTTACGTCGCGTCGGCGACGCGACGTTGCAGGGGGTCGCGTGGTAGCGTCGAGTCGACGACTCGACGTTGCAGGGGTCGCGTGGTAGCGTCGAGTCGACGACTCGACGTT
>JAPLFN010000090.1 GCA_026390655.1 Candidatus Kapaibacterium sp. | reverse complement strand
TGTACCTTTGTGATTGGGTTACATGCCGATAAACACTTGCCATGTTTGCTCCATGGTTGGTCTCTGAAAAGAGTTTGTTTCGTCGGCAAGTAACCCTTTTCTTTTGACCTACCCATGTTGCACTTCGAACTTGAATTCAGCATGTCTAATGATCTTTTGATAGTTTAATCATCATCAATATTGTGGGTACCGATCATGAGCCCCCTAATCAACCGCATAGCATACGGTCTTCTAGTTGCTATCTCCCTGTACTTCGCAATCGTGAAGCACGACCTGATGTCTGCTGGTTCAAATCTTGGAATTGCTTTGATCTTTGATCCATTCGATCAGACTGTGAAGTGGAATGACCGACCTGCTTGGCAACGGGCATGGCTTATTGTGCACGTTATTGCCGTGTTTGGACTGATCGGATATGCGATGTTCGGCTAGTTACTCGTTACTCAGAAACGTACCTACGTATAACATAGATGCACGTGTCCTCGATATACGTGATGCCTGCGGCGGCGCATTTGGTAGCGCCATGTTTGCTTGTGATGCCTTGCTGAAGCCAAATGCAAGACACGTCTCCGCGTTGGATGTTTCGCTCAAGGGCGGCATCGATGATGGCATCTGTGTCTTCTGACGGACGGAAGACGTTAACAATGTCGATTGCAGCGGGGACATCCAACAGTGATTCCACTACGGGAACAGACTCTACTGCGGGCGTAGCAAATGGGTTCACGCCGATGATGTTGTACCCTTCACGAGCCATGAACATCGGAATATCATGAGCAGACTTTCCGGGCGACCGAGATAGGCCCACTACGGCAAAGTTTTTCGCAGAACGAAGCGTCTCTATGGCAAGTAGGAGACTGTCATTCATAAAGGGGTATCCGTCTCATAGCCCCATTCTCACGCGCGTGATCAATTGCGTCATTTTGCACGTTGTTACCGTGTTTGGACTCTTCGGGTACGGGTTGCTTGGGTGATCACGCACCATATTCTGGTGCGTCCTTTCCTAACGTTAGAATACTCTTTGCGTAGAGTTTGGCGCCAGGCTTTGCTGTGAGGCCATGAACGATGATACTGATGAACACCGTCATCATCACGGTTAGTCGTATCGTTGAGTTGGCAGGGACCTGTACCTGCTGCTCAAGATAGACCAATCCAAGGACGATAGAGGCAAGTCCTCGTGGACCAAACCATCCCATAAAGAGAACAGTTGATCGTTGAAGTCGAGTGCCAAGCAAGGCAATGAAAACCGGTAACATGCGGATCACCGTCAGACTACATACTGCATATAGTGCGTGCATTATCGTGAACTGATCCCATGCCCGAGCGAAGAGAATGCCAAAGAGAAAGAACACTGAGAGATTGAACAACTGGCCCCATTCTTCTGTAAAAGCGACGCTATGTTTTGATGCGTCCTTGAATCCGAGTTGCACTGAAATGCCGGCTACAAAAGCAGCAATGAACATACTCGCTCCTACAGTTTCGGAAGCAAGGAGACAAAGCAGGGGAAGAGACACAACCGCAAGTTGCTGCCAGGAAGTCGCGATCCAATCGCGTGATGTGGCCTTGCCTAACAACCAACCACCTAATCCACCAATAGCAATGCCTACCAACCCACCATATCCAAGTTGCTCCACGACAAAGTTTACTAGGCGTTCATCAGTAGAGCCAGTGGATGCACCGGCGAGTGCTATGAAGAACAACAGGAATGGCACGGAGAGACCATCATTGAGTCCAGCTTCAACATTCAGAGCATTACGCACCGGCAAAGGAACCAACGGACTAGTTACGATCACCTGGCCAAGCCCTGCATCCGTTGGCGCAAGGATCGCGGCTAGGATGCCTGCATCCCATACAGACATTCCAGGGAAGACCAGAAGTGCACCGAGCGCGCCAAGTGCAATCGTCAACAACATGCCAACACTCAGTAGTCGCGACGCGAGGCCCCGAACAGTCTTGAGCATTGCAAGCCTCACACCACTGGCGTCGGAGAATAGGAGTAGGACGAGTCCGAGTTCAGCAACGTGCAGGAAGATGTTCTGTTCAGCAACGTTTCTATCGCGCAGTTCCGGCACAAGCAAGAGAACCACCACGCCACAAACTGTAAAGATGATAGGTGCGGTGAGAAACGTTCGCTCAACGAGCTTGGAAATCAAGCCATAGAGCAACACCAGCGCGATAAATACAGGTAGTAGGAGCATGGAGAGGAAGTTACGAGGTTACAGAATGACATGATTATGGTAATTGCAAGGCCATAACCACACTTGTATAATTTGTAAAGGGACGCCAGTCACACGCTCCAACGATCTCATAGCCCCATCGTTTATACATCGCAATGAGAGCCGTGGCTGTATCAGCTGTATCCAGAGCGATTCGATGAGCCTCATTCTCTCGAGCGTGATCTAGTGCCTTGTTGTGCAAAGCACGACCTATTCCTCTTCCGGCAACGTCGGGCACTACAGCAAACTGATTGAGGATCCACGTGGTTGAATCTCGATACAGCTCCACCTCGGAATCCGGATCGGGCGGGCGAATCGTAACTGTTCCAACAATTTCATCATCGAGTACGGCTACAAAGCCAGCCCCCTTGTTGAGTCGTTCAAGTGTATCCTCAACGGACTGATGTGTCCCCCAGAATCGAAGTCCATTTACAGCCAACACAGAATAGCCTTTGTGTATGACCTCGGTGATACGCTCTAGGCTATCATCTTCATGAAAGGGGCGAATGATAAATGGAGACAGCATTGATTTGGAGGGCTGACAGGTTATAGATACGTTTAGATCAATGACAACAGCGAAACAGAAAATAGCAGAAGCTGAATCACTGGCAAAGGCACTCTTCAAGGCAATTGAAGACCGTGGTTTGGTAGTTGCCGGAAAATCCGAACGCGACCTTAATAACGAGGTTTTCGAACTGGCATTTGAGCTCTTCGGAATTGAAAAGTATTGGCATAAGAGAATCGTGCGGGCGGGCAGGAATACGCTGTTGCCGTACAAGGACAACCCGCCAGATTTAGTCCTGCAAACGGACGACATTGTCTTCTTTGACTTTGGACCTGTGTTCGAAGAATGGGAAGCGGATATTGGCAAGACCTATGTACTTGGTACTGATGCAATCAAGCTCAAGTTGAAAGAAGACGTAGAGCGCGCATGGTGGGAAGGAAAGCAATACTACGATCTTCACAGTGCTCACATAACAGGTGCCGAATTCTATGAGTACACAAAGGGGCTTGCCACGAAGTATGGTTGGGAGTATGGTAACGCCCACTGCGGACATTTGATCGGCGAGTTCCCCCACGAACGAATCGTTGGCGAAGACACCATCAATTACATTCATCCCCAGAATACATTCCCTATGTCAAATACAGACTCACATGGAAATGAGAGATTGTGGATCTATGAGATACACTTCATTGATAGGCACCTCGAGATTGGTGGGTTCTTCGAACAGCTACTCTCTTAACGTACGATCACAAATGGCATCACGATGGTGTGTGATGGTAGTGTGATACGAGAGTAATACATACCGCTCATATCGACCTTTATGGGAACGGTATATGTGCCTGGTTGACCGTGGTGCTGGGTGAACGTTGTAATCAGCGCTCCAACACTGTTGATGATCTCAATGCGAACCGTGCCGGCATTGCCCATTGTATACGTTGCGTTGATCGCACCCGCTGATGGGTTAGGTGATACAACAGCAACCTCAAATTGAACGCCCTGATCTTGAACGGAAACAGGATCACAAGCCCCTTTATGCATCACGAAGTATGATGACACGGACGTTTCTTTGATACTGTGTGGACTGGTCTCCGCGACCGTTTTGGCCCATCCGTCTTTAAGGGTTTCATAGTAGCTGTTCGTGGTCATGTTCATTACATCGCATGTTGGATCTGCAAACTCGTTGCCCGGACCCCATTCCCATGCGAGCCAGCCGATCTTGTATTGCGCACATGTTGCTAAGATTCCTTGGTAGGCAGTCTCGTATGTGCATCCACCATTGCGGTTGAAGAGGTTTGTGAATTCTCCAACAATAAACGGAAGCCCAGACTCTACGGCACTCGTGAATTGTTGAGCGATGAATGCGGCGTTAGCCCCGTCACTAACTGCCCAGTAAGTATGCACGCTGTACATGATGTTCCGCATCTCGTCCATCATGGTAATCGTGGGTGCAGTCCGCACGAGTTGCTCAAGATTCTTGCCCCAATCCGCACCATCGATGATAAGGGGCGTCTTGATGCCCGTTGCACGAATGCGTTGAATAGCAGTAGTGTAACCGGCAATGAACTGTTGATCGGTGACTGTTTCATCACCGGCTTCGTTGGCGATGTTCAGGAGCATGTACCGTTCGTGTTTTTTGACAACGGCAACCACATCAGGCCTTGTCCAGTAATCAACAACCATCGATAGTTTGGACCAATCGCCGGTGGCATCATGCAATTCTACCATGGGGATCAACCCTGCATCGATCGCATCTTGAATGTTGCGATCGAGCCCTTCGGGAGTGGCATCAAATTCGAACTGTCCGGGCTGCGCAAGCCACACTATCCGAATGCAATTAGCGCCCGTCTTCTTGATCTCCGCGTAGGACTTTTTTCGCAGATCAAGGTCGCCCGTCCAAACAACCATCTTATTCACGCCACGGATCATCACTGTATCGTTGCATGGCGAAACAAGATGTCGGCCTACTACGCGCAGTCCGGGATATACTTGGGCGAGGGCACCTGTCGACAGAAGCACCAGAAGAAAGGCGAGGGTAGTTTTCATGACGCCAAAGTATGTAAATCGGGGACGTCCTACGTGCTAAGTTGCGCCTATGGCAAGGAAAACTTGGCTCAATGACCTGCGTGTGGCGGTAAACGCTCAGAGCAGCAATCCGCTCGATACCATAGTGATCGGGCTCATATTCGTGTCCGCCATCATCGTCGGTTTGGAGACTTCCTCCACCGTCACCGGAGCCGTACCAGGGCTATTCGAGTGGTTGGACCGGTTGATCGTTGTGGCCTTTGGCCTCGAGATCATCATCAAGGTGGCCTTCCGTTGGCCAAGGCCAATGGACTACTTCAAAGATCCATGGCACATGTTTGACGTCACGATCTTTGTCTTGACTATTCTGCCACTCTTTGTCTCAGATGATCAGGGGGCTGTTGGTTCCGCACTCGCCTTGCGTTCCATACGGCTGGTGAGGTCCTTCCGTGCACTCCGTGTAATGCGCTTAGCCTCAGAGTTTAAAGGCGTCCGGATTGTTATTGAGACGTTGCTCCGCTCCATTCCGCAGCTCACGGTAGTGGCAATTCTGTTAGCATGCATCGTTTACACGTATGCTGTTATCGGCTACAATCTCTTTCATACAATTGATCAGGCAAACTTTGGGTCGCTCGGTTCTAGTTTGTTGGCAATGTCTCAGTGTGCTGTGGGCGACTTTGCAGATCTCATGCATACACAGATGAACGGACCAGATGGCTATCCAATCTTGTCGCCACTCTTCTTCTTGTCGTTTGTGCTCATTGCAAGCCTGACCATTCTCAACTTCTTTGTGGGTACCATTCTCTCCGAATTGGAATCCGTCCGGGATGAAGAATCCGAGCAAACCACGGACATCCAACAGATGCAGGAGCAGCTCAGGGAAATGCGCGAAACCCTCGCTAGGATCGAAAAACAAGGCATGTAGGGGGCTTTTCATCGCAAAATGGCATCAGCGTTGCCATAATGCGTTGCAAAATGGCATCAGCGTTGCCATAATGCGTTAGTCAGCCCTCAATGCAATCGTTGTTCGAGCGTCGCTCGAAACCAAAACGTCAACCTTGATTCTACGCGAAGTAAGAAGGCGCACGAGATCATCGATCTGTTGCGTGAGGTGTCCGGGTGCACGCTCAATGCGCACATAGGTAGGTGCAGTAACGCCGACAACATATTCTGATACGACGGAACGGAATGCTGTTTCGGCCGACATAAGATCTTCAAAGATGGAGAAGCCAAAGACCTGCTCGCCCCCTTTTGCAGACGTGACTCCACTCGATTTGCATTGATGGGTGCGAATGTCCGTGTCTTGCAGGGAAAGTGTGCCCACCGAAACATTACATCGTATGAATGTGCGTGGCGATGCGTCTTGACAACAACGAAACTGAAGCGTAGCCGACGTAGGTGGTAGCACGTTCCGCGTTCCATCATCGAAGACAAGGCTTCCAACGAGCAAATCTCTGCAATCCAAAACGTTGAGGTAGACGAACGACGTGCTTGTGCACGTATGATCCATCTCAACGTTGCGCAAGACTGTACGGGGTGTTGCGCGGTACTTCCGCACCGTACCATTAGCTGCGCGGAAGAACGTCATTGTTGTGTCTTCTCTCCTCAGTCCGAACTCATCAGCGCCCGTGTTGATCCCATCGCCATAGTTGTATGGTCCGATCCAGCGGAACTCATCGATTACCGCATAGTAATGAAGGGGCGAGAAGTAGACGTCTACACCGCCAAAACCGGGCAGGGCATTCGACGAAGTGTACATCGTATCGTTCGATTGATTGAACGCTGTATCAGACCGATAGAACGCCACGCCATCAACCTCATACATTGAGAGTTTTGGTAGTGAGGCAGCCTCTACGTGGCCGGCTGGTTCAAACATCTCTACTACATCCCACATGGAGCAGCACGCGTCCCAAAGTTGAACCTGTTGAGCCCCGTGCTCCTGATCCACACGCAGATCCGGAATAGCGTGGAGGACCTCCTGTCGGATACTATCTCGCACCGACGGGAGCGTTGCCTTGACGTAGGCCTCGCGAAACCGATACAGGTTTACCGCCTGTTGCTCTGCGGTTGGGCCATCGGCAGCGAGAGTGAGGAAGGAGGCGATGAGGAGGGAGAGCATCTTGTCTATGTTGTTTAGGAAGTAGGTTCCTGTTTTACAAGGTTTCACCGAGCCAGTATGTCTTCATGAGGCCCTTGCCTTTGACCGGGGTCTCGCCTCTGAATGCAATGTTCCATGTGCCATGCTTTTGTAGACAATCAGCGAATGTCTCGCTGATGTGGATCTTCAACGGTTCCCCGGAGCTCTCCATACGACTGGCCACATTCACAGTATCGCCCCATACGTCGTATTGAAGTTGTTTATCACCCACAATGCCGGCAACCACGGGTCCACAGTGGAGACCAATGCGGACGTTGATATCGCCAACGTCACGTGTCCATGACGTATCTCCGAGACTTGGGTCCATTGTCAATTCAAGTTCGTTCAGACCACGGGCCATCTCCAATGCTGTCAGTGCAGCGCGTGCTGTATGATCGTCCAAGGATTCAGGTACTCCGGCAACCGCCATGTAGCTATCACCAATGGTCTTGATCTTCGTGATGCCATGCTTCTCGCAGGCTTCATCACATACTTTGAAGATGGCTTTCAGAAGGTGCACCACATGGCCGGCAGGAATGCGATCGCTGATGGCAGTGAAGCCGGCAACATCCAAGAAGAGCACCGTGGCTTCCTCAAAGTGGTCGGTGACCTGTTCGCCCCGTAACACCCTGTCGGCAACGTGACGTGGAAGCGTTGAATACAGGATCGAGCGCTCATGTTCTCGCTCTTGCAGAAGACGTTGGCGTTCTTCATCCCGAGACTGACGCTCCGCTTCGAACTCTTGCACTTTGTCGCGGACGGCGAGCGCGCGCGATACATTCGAAGACTCAAGCTCTCGTTCGAGATTCATCGATAGTTCATTGTATCGAACATAGGCTTCAAAGTCACCCAGCTTCTTTGCCTTATCGCGAAGCGCCTTACTATGCTCCAGCTGATGATCGCGATCACCACGTTCTTCGCACAACGTCATCTGATGAGCTATGATGGCAAGTGAACCTTGAAGATCTCCTTGCTCCTCTGCGTATTCTGCACGTAGCATCATCGACATCATCTGCGGTACACTGTTCTCGGCGATGATATCAGCTCGTTCATCTAGTAGCTTCAGGGCTTCTTCTTTTCTCCCGGTCTGGTACATCGTTTGGGCGAGGTTGGTGGTGTAGTAACCAACTTCCCGACTCATTTGCAGAGTTGTGGCACGATCGATCGCTTTTCGAGAATACTCCTCTGCCAAGTCCAATTGCTTAAGGAGGGAGTACACGAAACCGATATTGCCGATGATGTTCGCTGCCTCGCGAGAATATTCGCCTGCTTCTGCCTTATCAAGGGCATTGCGCAGGATCTCAAGGCCTTTGTCGACCTGATCCATCCGCAGGTACACCAAGCCGATGTTTGCCGTCGTACCTATTTCATCCCCAGTATTCTGGTCACGACGAAAGTGCTCCAATGCCATCTCGTAATACTCCAGCGACTTACTATGGTCTGCAATGGCCGAGAACACTAGGGCAATGGTATGAAGCGCGGCGGCCTTGCCTCTCAGCCCATGCTCCTCGATCAACGAAAGTGCCTCGAACATGATCTCCATGGCTTCCTTGTGTCGAGCAAGTGCCCAATACATGGTTCCCTTGCTCCAAAGAACACGACAGCGCGAGGCTACGTCACGCAGTTCCAGAGCCTCGGCCATCGCTTCATCCAGCAGGACGCTGGCTTCCTCCCGCTTTCCATTCACGGACAGTTTCGTTGCCAACGC
>JAPLFN010000001.1:14079-18963 GCA_026390655.1 Candidatus Kapaibacterium sp. | reverse complement strand
TTTCATAAACACGAATCTTACCAGTGATCCTGTCGCCGAGAGCGTTGGTCGTAACTGGTATGCGACCAAGCGCCAACTCCGGCCTTGTGTCTCTTCCTGCAACGCGAACAAAGAAATCATCAGTTGTGTACGTTACGAGACCGTAATCCTGGTCGTCTGGATCAAGACTTTCGTACGGGATAACATGGTTTGGCTCAGTTGAAGAGATGTTCTTATAGTCAAAGTGTCCATCGCCCCAAATCAAGATTGAATGGGGCTGGGGCGTCCATGTAGAATATGCCATGGCGATAAAATCTCGTATGGCAGTAGGATCCGGCATCCCGTAAGAGAACTCGGCAAAGATCTCGTCAGTTGTAATGACCGTTGCTTTGACTCTCCCCTTACTCGTTCGATAGTCCGCGTACCGTTGAGCAGATGGTTGAAGTGATGAGCTCGTGATCACAAGGAGATCCCCGCCCCGAGGACGAGAGCGAAGATTGGGGAACGTAACTCTCACCAAAGACGCAGGACGAAGGTTTGATGCGAAGAAATAGCAGCGAGCGGGAGCAGTCTCGATGGACTCACGGCTGACAAAAACACCGCCTGTATTCGAGACGTTCTCTATGAGTTGCGGACGGGTCCGGTCAGTAATATCAAAACCAAATACATCGCCACTAAATCCATTGACGGCATATTCATGAACGCCAAGTCCATTGACGGTCCAAAACTCAAACTCACCATCGGCTGCCTGGAGTTGACGTGGATAGTGAATCTCAAACCAATCCAACATGCCGTTGGCGGCTTTATCGGGACATGAATACGCAAAACGTAGGACACTTCTCGCGTCTGCCGGAAGCGTTAGAGCATCGATCTTGCCGGAACCAAATGTACTATACGCATCCATGTACTTGGGAACGGACTTGATATTACTCTGAGCCACAAACGTTCCATTCTCCGTGATCGTGCTTGAGCCAGCCACCGTTCCTCGGTGTGCCACCACATAACGATACTCCACTGTGCCGGATCGAACAAGTCCAGGGAGAATCGAATTAATGATGATTGATCCGCCGTTTTCGATGGATCTTCCGAACCAACGGCGGCCTGAACCTTCGGAGTATGGGCTCACAAGCTCATCTTCGTTGAACACCCTACCGGTAACGATAGATGGCTGAATGGAGGCCTGCATTGGTGAGGCGCTGCGCTGCGAGGCCCTGAGACCATCCTGACCACCATACGTCAGATAATAGTTGCTCGTTTTTGCATAGTGGTGTATGTAGTGTTCGGTAACGGATCCGTCCCGTGCCCAGCCTGTGGTTGCAGATGCGTAGAAAATCACGTCTCGAACACTTCCGTCACCATTTGTCCGGACGATAATCGGCTGTTCTCGTAGTGTGCTCATTGCGGCGGAATCCACCTGTTCGGGAAGCTCCAAGCCCCCTCTCCCAAAGACACGGATCGACGCAGCAGCCAGAGCGTCCGTCGGTACCCCGGCTGCGCGTAATTGGTCAGCGGTGAGACGGTAGACTCCCTCGCGATCGATCGAGACTTTGAACATGTTCTCAAACACATCTGCGCCCTGAACACGTTCACCTTTTGCGAATCGAACAGTAGGCTTCGTTGTCCAAGGGGCTTTGGGGTTCAAGACATCTAGAGTAGAGGTGCTCGTCGATGCGGGTGTAGAAGCACCGATCAACGTCAGGCGTACGTCGGCGCTTCGCGTGATCGTGGTCTGTCCATTTTGACGAGAAGCAACAACGATCGTCACGCGCGCAATGTGTCGATCACCCGCTATTCCATCATAGGCAACGGCGATGCGTTCGTTTTGAGGCCGCTCGGTAAGCGCACGTGCGCCAGTACCACTCTTCTCAACAGTGAAAGGCAAACTCGATGCCAAAGACAATGTGCGGAAATCACTGCGATCCACTCGGAATCGATCCGGGCCTGGTACGATGCAATCGAGCGTTATGACCCACTGAACAATACTGCCGTCGACAGATGTCCGTACTTGTGCACCATCTATCACTGGCCGGATTGTTTTTCCATCATGGGCAACGACGGTGTCCCATCGTTTCACCATAGGAATGTATGAGAACGAAACCGTTGAGGCTGTGCGCTCTTTGACTTCCACCCCCTGTGGCAGCCGAGCCTGCATACTGATCGACATGCCAGTTATCAGGACGCACATCAAGAGGCCAAATCGCAGAAATGCCGGTGAGAATCGTGTCATGCTTGGTAGGAATTGTGACCCGTGAACAATATCAGCTTATAACCCCAACGTACAGACGCTGGTTCCTGCATGTATTGTGTGCTTCTGGAGCCTAAAGTTACGCCGGATATAAAAATGCCTTGCCATCAGGGGGGAATGAGATAGCAAGGCATGCAGCATAAAGAGGACGTGACGACTCGCGTCGTCGAGCGGGAAACGAGACTCGAACTCGCGACCCCAACCTTGGCAAGGTTGTGCTCTACCAACTGAGCTATTCCCGCTTAAGAACAGGTGCAAATTACGTGCGGGGGGAGGCATAGTCAATGCCTTTTTTGTGACAAACTCGTAACCCTAATCCCTGCGCCTTGTTAGCGCTATCCACATGGTTATCCACAGGGGTAGGAGGTCGGTCAAAACCACTAAATCAGGCGTGGTTGCAAGGCAAACAGACAATTCATTGCAAATCTGAAGTCAGTGCAGATTTGTTATCTCACTTAATTGTCAAGCGTTTACGGCGTTATTCCGAAGTTCTTTCGAAATGCTTCTTGCACGCGGATCTTCACTTCTTCGAGGTCCAACAGACGTCCAAGTTCCTTCTGAATCGAGGTTACCCCCCGTTCTCGGATTCCGCATGGGATGATTGAATCGAAGAGTGACAGATCATTGTTCACATTGACAGCAAATCCGTGTGACGTCACCCACCGGCTACAATGTATTCCGATAGCGCAGATCTTTCGAGATTCTTCAATCCAAACGCCTGTGAGCCCATCAAGTCTGCCACTTGAAACTTGGAAAGTCGAGATCGCATCGATGATGCACTGTTCCATCGTCCGAAGGAACCAGTGCAGGTCTTGCTTTGTCCGAGTGAGGTTGAAAATCGGATATCCTACCAGCTGTCCCCTGTCATGCACCGTCGCATCCCCACCACGATCGATCTCAAGGACCTCGATTCCATTCGCCGCAAGTATCTCTCGACCAATGACCACGCTGTCGGGTTGGGTATTACGACCAAGAGTGATCACTGCCGGATGCTCACACAACACAAGGGTATCCGGTTGCTCCGACCGCATCACTGCATCTACGAGCTCTCGCTGGCGACGCCACGCCTCTCGGAAGTCAATGACCCCCCAGTCTTGGATGATCATAGGTTCACGCATTCGCCATAGGCCAGCGCCGCTGACTCCATGATCGCTTCGCTCAACGTTGGGTGCGCATGAACAGTTTTAAAGATCGACTGGCCAGTAGCGCCAAGTGTACGTGCAAGTCCGATCTCCCCGATCAACTCTGTGACGTCAGGGCCGATCATGTGAGCTCCTAGCACCTCGCCATACTTTGCATCAAACACAAGCTTCACAAAGCCTTGTGTCTTGCCGATTCCATGTGCCTTACCACTTGCAGTGAATGGGAACTTGCCCACCTTAACTTCATAGCCCGCTTCTTTTGCTTTCTTCTCTGTGAGCCCGATGCTTGCTACTTGTGGCTGACAGTAGGTACAGCCGGGAATATTCGAGAAATCAACTCCATTCGTGTGATGTCCCGCAATATGCTCCGCGGCCACAATGCCTTCTGCAGAAGCCTTATGGGCAAGCCAAGGAGCACCTGCTACATCTCCGATCGCATAGATATTCGGAATGTTCGTACGGCAATATTTGTCAACGGTGATCCAACCACGTTCGAGCGTAACACCGACGTTTTCAAGACCGATGTTCTCGATGTTGCCTTGCACTCCTATAGCGTTCAATCCCAGATCGGCTGTAAGGGTCTCCTTGGTTCCGTCTTTCTTCTCGATGATCACCTCTACACCCTTACCCTTTTTCTTTGCAGAGATAACTTTTGCTTCGGTCACGATCTTCATTCCATCACGCTCAAAAGTCTTGCGAAGTTCCTTCGATACGTCTTCATCTTCTACGGGTAAGATTCGGTCAAGCATTTCGATAACTGTCACCGACGTACCAAACGAATGATAGAAATATGCGAACTCGATACCAATGGCGCCAGCACCCATAACGATGAGCGACTTCGGTGTCTTCTGTTGTAGCATTGCTTCCGTGGATGTCAGAATGAACTCACGATCAACATCTATTCCTGGAATCTGGCGAGGACGTGCTCCCGTCGCGATCATGATCGTCTTGCTCGTGATGGTATCTGTTGGAGCCCCTTTTTCATCTGCAACTTCTACAGTCGTTGCACTCTTGATGGTGCCCCATCCCTTGATCAACGTCACCTTATGCTTCTTTAACAGGAAGGCCACGCCGTTACTCATTTTATCGGCAACCCCACGAGAGCGCGAGATCACCTTTGGGAAGTCCACGGCAATATCTTTGAGACCGAAGCCATAATCATCCGCATGCTTGAGAAAGTTCATGTACTCGGCATTCTTGAGCAGGGATTTCGACGGGATACAGCCCCAATTAAGACAGACGCCGCCAAGCCGATCGCGCTCTACACATGCGACCTTAAGGCCGAGCTGAGAAGCTCTGATAGCTGCTACATATCCGCCGGGTCCGGAGCCAATGACGACAAGATCGAATGTATGCTGGTTCATAGGTGGGTCAAAACTGAAGGGATACGTTGCATTTTGGAGGACTACAAATATACCACGAAGAATTCTCCTTCGGTGGCGTTTCAAATGCGTTAAAACGTTGTTGTTTCTTCGAAATAAACGTATGTTTTCGACCAATGGTTCGGCGTATTTATGC
>JAPLFN010000001.1:0-14066 GCA_026390655.1 Candidatus Kapaibacterium sp. | reverse complement strand
TATGCCGTATTTCGTTCATTCTGTTGAGGGGGTAGTATGACGCTAAAAGGTGGACTTATTGGTGTACTGGTTGTCGCGGTAGTTCTCTACCTTGCTGACTGGGCATTCTACATGGTCTTAATGCCGACACCGGCTGACTTGAGGGCTGCCATGGGCTCATTGATGTATACAGAAGCCAACATGCCAAACCCGGGCTGGTATTTCCTCATGGAGATCTGTGCGGCGGGACTTCTGGCGTTTGCCTGCCTCCAAACGACTCTTACATCAATGCAGGCTGCGCAGAGAGGCGCCCTTGTTTTCATGATGGTAGCAGGGCTTATGGATGTAAACTGGGGCATGACGCTGAATGTAGCGTTCCCAGTGTCGATGGTCTTCACTGAGCTGGCTTATAAAGCTGTAATGGGTGGAATTGGTGGAGTGGTAATGGTAATGGTGGCAAAAAGATTCAGCTAAACCCACTTCTCTTTGTCAACAAAAAGAAAGGCCTTGATCTGTCTCCGATCAAGGCCTTTTCTATTTCAACTTTTGAATGCTATCAGGTAATGTACGTTGTTGCCTCGCCTATCAGCGGGTCGTTGTAGGCAACCGCACTTCGCTTCTTGTAATCCCGCGCGGCGAAGATCAAGAAGATCCCAGCAAAGAAGAACCAGCCCATGAACTCCTGCCAACCAAAGACAACGCCCTCTGTCTCAAGGATATGATGTCCAACGGCAGGCATGATGATCCAGGTTAGATCGATATAGTGAGATATAAGGATGATGACAGATGCAGCCAGCAGCACATTCGTCTTGCGCTTAACGTCCTGACGCAGCAGTACCATAAACGGTACAACGAAGTGCATCACTACAAGAGCGATCCCAAAGTACTCCCAACCATGAGCTGTCCGGTTGGCGAAGTAGTATGTCTCTTCAGGAAGGTTCGCATACCAGATGATGAAGTACTGCGAGAACGCGATGTATGCCCAAAACACAGAGAACGCGAACATGAGTTTGCCGAGATCATGGAAGTGTTCGCCCGTGATGTACTGGCGTAAGTGTCCATTATTGTAGAGCACAACCGTCATGATCGTGATGATCGCAAGGGCACCAACAAAGTGTCCGGCAAACGTATACACGCCCCACATCGTAGAGAACCAATGAGGCTCGAGCGACATGAGGAGATCGAACGAAGCAAACGTTATCGAGAGTGCATAGACAAGTACCCAAGGGGCTGAGCGCTTCCAATTCTTTCGTGTAGCTGAAATGTCTGAACCAGCCTCATCCTGCTTAACAGAGTTACCGATCACAAATCGGTACATACCGAACCAGAAGATCACATATACACCCATACGAATGGCAAAGGCCATCGGATTGAGATACGCAGCCTTCTTCTGGAGGATCACGTCCGACTGGGCCGACTCATGTGACCACTCATAGATAGAATGGTGCGACAGAATATTGAAGATGATCGGTATCAGAGCCAGTGCAAGGAATGGCACCATTCCCGTAAAGTTCTCAGCAATGCGTCGCACGGCCGAACTCCATCCGGCGCGAGCCAGATACTGCAATGCAGAGAAGAACATCATCGTAACGCTGATACCAGCGAAATACCAGAAACCTAAAAGGTAATCGGCGAAAAAACGCTCCTGACCATTCAGTACGAACGTTGCTCCAAGACCAACGGCGCCAACGGCGGCTAAGACCATCCCGATCGTATTGATCTTCCCGATAATCGGAGTTGAGCCAAGATTGACATTAGACATTGTGTATTGCTCCTCTTCGCGATTACTGTGCTTGTGTCGTTACTGCCGGAGCGATGCTGGCTACGCCCTCTACGCCCTGAAGGGTGCGGAGATACCGGATAATAGCCCATCGGTCCGTGACGGAGATCTTGTCTGCATAACTCGGCATGAGATTCTGCCCTGCGCTCATGATATGAAAGATACGAGCGTTGGAAAGGGCGACCGTCTGTTCACGTGTTAGATCCGGGATGCCAAGCCATGAGCCCCTTTTCACGAGCTTCGACTGACTCTTTGCATCGTAGTTGTGGCAGGCAGCGCAGAACACATTGAATCGGTTCTGTCCGCGAGCCATAACGAATTCGGTCTTTGGCAGGTTGGGATCGACGTTAACACTCTCTGCGAGATCCACGTCGCCCATCCCAAGTTGGTATGGCTGTTCGCCTCTTGCAACAGTGCCTTCTACAGGATCGCGTAGACTCTTGCGATCACTGAAGTACGTATTACCTGATTGCGGAATCGACTTGAACTGTAGGTCCATGTTCCGCAAGAATTCAAGTGGTGGTTGTTCCGAGAACCATGTGATCTTGCCTAAAAAGACGAGCGTGGCAAAGCCTGCTGCGGCCAAGACAATGATGGTCAGGAGAATTGGAAGTTTACGAGCGTTCATGCGTGGATGCCGTTGAGGTTCGTGATCATTCCGCCGAAGCGTTTACAAGATGGACATTCGCAGCACCAAGTTTGCGCAGCATGTCCTGAGTTCCATCAGCCGAGAATCGGTCGTCATCAGAATCAATGGTCACTACGAATGTATCATCCGTTGCCTTTTTGAACGACTCGTCGTTTTGATAGCGGTTGTACCAGGTTGGAAGCCTGCACAAGTGAAAAAGTCCAGCTACTGTTAGGAGCGCAGTGCCAAGGATCGACAGCTCAAAATCGATTGGGATCGAAAACTGCCAATCGAAGAACCCTTTGCCACCGATATTCAATTTGTAATCGATTGCGCCTGTCCAGTATTGCAAACCAAGTGCGGTGGATAAGCCCCCTACGAGACCAACGAAGGAGAAATACGATAGCATTGAGCGCTTAACGCCCATTGCTTTATCGAGGCCGTGAACAGCGTATGGCGTGTGAATATCCCAATTACGGAAACCAGCGTCGCGCAGTTTTTCCGCTGCCGAGATCGTTGCATTGACCTCGGTGAATTCTCCGATGATACCGACTGGTGTTGTACTCATATCTGATGTTCTGCGTGATGATGCTTAGGCTGCGATCCAGGCAAAATGCTCTTGATCTCTGCGATCGCAATGACAGGAACGAATTTGGCGAAGAGAAGGAACAGCGTCAGGAATATTCCGAACGTCCCGATCAAGATGGAGATCTCAACCCACGTCGGTGAATAGTATCCCCATGAGGCCGGGAGGAAATCGTGGTGCAAGGTGGTAGAAATGATCGTGAATCGCTCAAACCACATACCGATGTTCACGAAGATCGAGATCACGAACATCAATGGAATGCTTCTACGAGCCTTCTTGAACCAATAGACCTGCGGAGAGATCACATTGCAGAGAACCATCGTCCAATAGGCCCATGAATAGTCTCCCATAGCCCTATTGATGAAGACCCAACGCTCCCAATCGCTACCGGAATACCATGCGATGAACATTTCCATTGCGTAGGCATATCCAACCATCATCCCCGTGGCCAGGATGATCTTATTCATGTTGTCGAAGTGCTTGAGGGTAATGAACTGCTTGAGGTCCAGGATTTCTCGCGTGATCACAAGGAGCGTCATCACCATAGCGAAGCCAGAAAAAATGGCTCCTGCAACGAAGTATGGCGGAAAGATCGTTGTATGCCAACCGGGAAGGATACCAACAGTAAAGTCAAAAGACACCACCGAGTGCACGGAGAGCACCAGCGGTGTTGAGATTCCTGCCAAGATCATGTAGGCGATCTCGTAGTGGTGCCAACCACGCGTGGATCCCGTCCATCCTAAGGAGAGAACTCCATAGATCTTCTTTGCAAGGTCACTCTTAACATAATTACGAAGCGTCGCAAGGTCAGGTATAAGACCAACAAACCAGAACAGTGCTGAAACTGTGAAGTATGTGTTTACAGCAAACACGTCCCATGCAAGAGGCGATCGGAAGTTCACCCACATCTGCATTTGATTTGGATACGGCAGGAGCCAGTAGAAGAGCCATGGGCGACCCGTATGACTCAATACCATCGTCAAGGCACAGATAACGGCGAAGATCGTCATCGCCTCCGCCGACCTGTTGATGGCCGTACGCCACTTCTGATGGAAAAGGAAGAGGATAGCAGAAATGAGTGTACCAGCATGGCCGATACCGATCCAGAACACGAAGTTCGTGATGTCCCATCCCCAGCCTACAGGGTTGTTCAAGCCCCATGCCCCAATACCCGTTGTGAACGTATAGTAGAGTGCGAATACTCCCCATGCAGCCATACCACCGGTCACGGCAAGCGTGGCGAGGTACTTCATGGTGATCTTCGACTCCACGATACTTGCGATGCGTGCAGTTACATCCCGCATCGATGGATTGCCGAGCACGAGTCCCTCGCGCACCGGCTCCTCATTATGTAAGGAGTTCTGCAATCTCTCTTGTTCCTGGACCACCGTCATGTTGGGTTCCCGACTATGAATTACCGTTTACAACTTTTGCGAGGTACGTCACAGATGGACGCACATTGATGTCGGAAAGAACACGGAATCCGCGTTCGTTCTGGCGTGCTACCGAAACTCTGCTCTTTGGATCGTTCATATCGCCGAAGATGATCGCGCTTGCCGGACATGCCTCTTGACATGCGGTAACTGCCTCACCATCTTCAACACGTGCCCTACCATTGTCGCGCGCATGCCACTTTGCTTCGTGCAAACGCTGTACACAGAACGTGCACTTCTCCATAACTCCACGGAAGCGAACCGTAACGTCTGGGTTGTACGCAAGGTCAAGGGGCTTCTGCTCGTTCTCCTTCGCGTAATTCAAGAAGTTGAAACGGCGGACCTTATACGGACAGTTATTGAGACAGTACCTCGTACCAACACAGCGGTTGTACGTCATCTCGTTAAGGCCTTCCGGAGAGTGTGTTGTAGCGGCAACCGGACACACATTTTCACATGGGGCGTTCTCACAGTGCTGACAGAGCATTGGCTCAAGGATAGCTCCCGGTGAATCCATGTCGCCAGTGAAATACCTGTCGAGGCGTATCCAATGCATCTCACGACCGGCAAGCACCTGATCCTTCCCAACAACGGGAATATTGTTCTCACTCTGGCATGCCACGATACACGACGAGCAACCTGTACAGGAGCTCATGTCGATCACCATTCCCCAACGATGCCCTTTGTAGACATATCCCGGATTTAGGGAAAGGGGCGTCTTGAATTTACCGTCCATGCCCTGATCGTTGAAATGCTCACTAACAACTTCAAAGTTCTTCGCCTTAACATCAGCGAGGGTCATCATTTTTGCTACCGGACGGTCTCCATGACCATCAGAAAGTGTGTGATGCTGCTGCGTAGTGGCAACACGATGGCGCTTGCCTTCAACAACAACAGTGGACTTCACATTCACATACGATGTTGAATGTGATCCGTGCGCTAGTGTGTACGCGTTAACGCCGACACCCTCGGCTACCTTGCCGGTGCCTGTACGGCCGTATCCAAGCTGCGTTACGATCACGTTGTCGGCCATACCAGGCTGCACAATAACGGGTAGATCAACAGCGCCCGCATCAGTTGTGACCGTCACAACTTTCTCATTTGCCTTCGTGATCGCCTTGGCATCCTTACTTGCAGCAAGTCCCATTGCGACTGCTGTACCGGGACTCATCAAAGCAACGTTGTCCCACGTGATCTTCGTTACCGGATCAGGCATTTCTTGCAACCAGCCGTTGTTTGCCAGCTTGCCGTCGTAGATAGAAATAGCCGGAGTCGTCAAGAGAATCATTCCTGTGCCAAGGGCTTTCGTGGGAAGGCCTGCACCGGCAGATATGTTCATGGCACTTGGCCCGACATTCGGTGTAGCCGGGGCGATCACTCCATCTTGCATTGCCTTGGTCCATGTTAGACCGGCGCGAGAAGGTATCACACTCGTATTGACCCAATTCTTCACGTAATCGGCATACGTTGCAACCTCACCAAGGAAGGCAGAATTGACTTTCTTGCCTACTGTGATTAACGTGTCTTGAATGGATGGTACCCCTTCACACAAGGGGGCGATCATTGGCTGTTGGATGCTTAGTGTACCATCGAATGATACAGCGGTTCCCCATGACTCAAGCCAGTGAGCTGCAGGAATGCTGATCTGCGAAATGAATCCCGTCTCATCCTCGTAGAGATTGACTGCAGCACGAATAGGAACCTTCGCAAGAGCCGAGCGAAATGCGCGGTCCGACGTGTACTCAGGATTCGTGTCACAGAAAAGTGCAACGTGCACGTTCCCTGCTTCCATCTCACTCTGGAGACGTGCAATATCATTGCCCTTGGCTTGGGAATTCGGAATGACATTCCCTGTGTCGATCGTCTTGCCAGCCCCTACTGCTCCAAGCGCATTACTGATACTGAGAGCGATTGCTTGTGCCCTTGGTGATAAATGACGTCCAGCCAATACGACGGCTTCTCCAGTTGGGGCAGCTTTAAGTCTGGCAGCCACTTCTCCAGCTGCCTTCGATGTTTCTGCTGAGGCAGCAGAGGCTAGGTCTCCACCGATCGCACCGCTTGAGACGATCTGGCGTTCTACAACAGCAAGGAACGACTCAAGTTGAGAAGGATGAAGGCGAACACGTTGGTCCGCATTCATACCGGTCATCGAAAATTGAGACTCTGCTACGATCAACGTAGACATCGACGCGTTTGCGCTCGATGGTGATCGGCGTGCAGCGAATCTTCCCGTATGATAAAGCGCGAGCTTGTCCGTTCCAAGAAAGTCTGAGTCTACACTGAGAATGACAGATGCCTTTGAAAGATCCGGCGCTAGTTCACCATCAACACCTAACACCGCAAGGTTCGTGACAGCGGAATCGTCACAGACGATGGACGGCATCACAACAACCATTGAATTTGGAACGGCGGTGGTGAACTCAGATAGCAATTGCGAATACGTTGGCGAGCAATGCTCGTCAATAATGATCGCTACTTTCTTACCGTTAGCCTGTGCTTCGAGCATGGCCTCCGAGATCTTCGTAGCTGCTGCGTCAAATGAGGTCTGGCCTTTGTTGTACCGCGGACGCCTGATACGATCCGGGTCATATACTGCCAGCAGCGATGCTTGCATTTCAGCCGACGCTGTACCACAATTGCTTGGGTGCAGTTCGTTCCCTTTTACTTTGATAGGACGGCCTTCGCGAGTCTTCACAAGAGCGCCATAGGCCACGTTGCGATGTGCATAGACCGAGGCGTAATAGACAGGGAGACCAGGTGTAGCGTTCTGGAGCGATTTTACAGACGGTACAAGTTTTTGCTCTGGTCTACGACAAGCAACTGCCGTGAGAGCCATGGACGCAGACACAAGAGTCATGAAGCCACGACGGCTTACCGTTGAATCAAAGACGGGTGATGACGTTGTGCCTGGTGCGAACTCGCCTGTTTCCAAAGGACCTTGGGCGAGTTCATCAAAACTCTTCCATGTGGTGTTCTTGGAATCGTGGAGCGAACGATCGGACATATGCGAACCTTGTTGGATGATCGTAGTTGTCAATAATGGCACGTAGAACAATTCTCGGGACCTCTTCCTGCCTTCTTTGGATGCGGGATACCTGCAACCGTAAGAGGTGGAATGTCAGTCTCATAAGAACCGAACTGCGGTGCTGTGATCGGACGTGAAACGCCTACCTGAGCAGGGATCGGAGTGAAGATGTACGCGCTGTCAAGTAAGTCCTTCACGTTGTGCAGCTTTCCGGTGAACACACCGGAAATAGGCCGCGCCCCGATAATGAACTTTTCTGGACTGCGGTGACAGTCAAGACACCAGCCCATGGTAAGGGGCTTGAACTGCGAGACTACACCCATTTGCTCAACAGGCCCGTGGCAACTCTTACAGTCGATCTGCGCACGAATGTGTCGGCTATGATTGAAGTGCACATAGTCCGGCACCTTGTGTATACGTGCCCACTCAATCGGCTGACCCGACTCGTAGGAATCACGTACCACTTGGAGTCTAGGACTCTCTGCCTTTACTGCCGTGTGACAGTTCATACACGTCTGCGTTGTTGGGACAGGCGAGTGCGCCGATATCTCAACTCCTGCATGACAGTATTGGCATTGAATCTGCAATTCCCCGGCATGCAGCTTATGCGAAAACGGTACCGGTTGCACAGGGCGATAACCGACGTCAGCAACGTCGTTCCGAACCCCAAAGAAACCGACGAGGAACACGATGGTTGCGACGGCACCGATAACGGCACCCCCAACCTTCACCCCCATGTCGAACCTGCGTGAGAACATTCGCGACCCTTAGCTTGAAATGACCTGCAAATATACCGTTCAATGTGAACTACGTCACACAAACGTGTTTCAAATAATGCTGTTTGGATTCTGGCGCACCCGTTTACCGATCATGATCATAGCGATCGTGAGTATGGTTAACGGTACGGTTAACATGAACAAAATCGACCATGAGTAGCTATCCCCAACCGATGCATTGCCTGACCCCTTCGTAAAACTATCCTTGCACGCAGGGCATGCAACGATGTTTTCCACAGTAACCAAGAAAAGCAGAATGGTGCCCACAATTACCGGAAACTTCTTGATCATGCTGTTGCAAACCATTGGTACAACATAAAATACACCAACACACCAGTCACGGAAACATAGAGCCAGATGGGCAATGTAACTCTCGCAATACGCCGATGAGTCGCAACATTCATCTTCAGTCCCCTGCTGATCGTAATGATAGCCAACACCGGTACGGTGATCGCTAGAGCAACGTGCGTGATCAGCACAGTGAAATAGATTGGACGCCACATGCCTTGACCAGTAAACAGCGTGTTATAGGATCCCGTTGTTTCCCATAAATGCCATTTATGCAGAATGTAGCTAACGAGAAAAGCTGACGAAACGCAGAACGCCGTGATCATCACGGCTCTATGCTGTTGGATCTTCTTCGCACGGATCAACCGATACCCAGTGAGAAGAAGGACAGTGCTTATAGCATTGAGAACTGCGTTGAGGACGGGGAGTTGCTCAAATGTCATCGCACCCCCGCCAATAGAGTACGAAGCTTGCTCACATCAGCAGTATCTGCACTGTCGTAGTAGCCCCTTACCCGCATTGCTGTGTCTACGAGCACAAATCGCGTGGAATGCATTTCAGGGCTTGATGGTGGTATGAGCCCAACACCGTTGGATGCAAAGTCCATCGCCTTAGCAATGGGCATATTTACGAACCACCACTGACCCTGCTTGGCGCCAAAACGATCGGCGTACTCCTTCATCACTGCCGGTGTATCATACTCCGGATCTGTAGAGACGGACACAAAAAGCAATCGGTCTCCATAGGCCTTCTGAATTGACGACTGGACGGTATTGAGTGCCGGACAGATTGATTCGCATCGCGAGAAAAAGAAGGAACCCAGCCACAGATGCCCACGGAGGGATTCAGAGCTAAGGGGCTTCCCATCTTGGTCCGTTCCACTAAACGCACCGACTGTCCGTAAAACCGGCAACGAGTCAATACTCGAACTAGTCTGTTGGACAGACGACTTCTCAGGCGTGCACGAGATGATCGAACACACGATCAAAACGGCACCAAGAAATCGGTGGCAGCGATGGGTGATATGGGAAACGATCTCAGTCACTAAGGTCTTAGCGTGTATAGGTCCACTTCTCGAGGAAATTCAACGCGAAACTCATCACAAAGAATAAGAAGACGGGCACGATCACAAAGAACCGAAGTAAGGGTTGATCGAACTTCAGGTGCATGAAGACATACATAACCATGACCACCTTCATCACAGCGATGACGATACCGATGCCCACGTGAGCAACGTCTCCAGTTGTTCCCCATGATTCAGGAAAGTGCATCCACTTTGCTGCAGCCACTGTCAAGACAGTGAACCCACAGAGGGCATAGAACACCTTCATGTATGCCGCAATGATATTGCCGTGATCGTCACTCATAATTTTTCTCCGTGTTCATTCAATTGCGAATAAATCAATGATGGGCAGCTGCACCGGCAACTGCGTCCGGGAAGATGAAGATCCACATAAGGTCAACAAAGTGGCAGTAGAGACCAAGTGTCTCAACCTTGCCTGGGTGCGGATAGCCACCCTTGGCAAATGAACGGAAGAACATGTACATCATCGGGATGATTCCGGCGATAACGTGAATTCCGTGGAACCCCGTCATAAGAAAGTAGAACGAGAAGAACAGCGTGTGATGTTCTTGACCCGGAAACAACCCGTGCTGGAACTTGGCACTGTATTCAAAGTACTTCACGATCAAGAACCCAAATCCACCGAGGATGGTGAGCCCCATGAAGAGTCGGAACAACCTATTGTTATGACGCTCTAGGTGATAGATCGAGAGCGCCATCGTGAGAGAGCTGCCGATGAGGATGAATGTGTTCACGAGGGCCAACTGCCAACTCAGTTGAGCAGAGCCTTCGCCAAACGTTGCATAGTTGGAATTCCGCAACACGATAAACGTGCCGAAGAACCCAGCAAAAAACATAAGCTCAGAACCCAAGAAGGCCCACATGACAAGTTTGCCATTTCTGATCTTGGTTACCGGCTCGTGCGAGAGATTCAATGCTGAAGACATCCTACCACCTAATTATTGATCACTGTTTATCAAGAAACATGAGAAGGATCACACCCATAAGCACAGCGTATGACGTAAGAAGCACCCTTCTTGCCGCAGCAGCATCGGCCTTGCGAACAAATAGCGCGCTCTCAGCAACTAGCCATAACCCAAGAGCAATCGATCCAACGAGATACAACATTCCTGTAACGCCAAGCATTGTAGGAACGACGATACTTGCCAATGTAAGAACACTTGTGACGGTCATCTGAAGGCCAAGGGTGCGACCACTGTCATCGCTAATTGCGCGTAACACAAAGCCCCCTGCCTTATAATCAGACCGGTACATCCATGAGAGTGCATAGAAATGCGGAAGCTGCCAGAATAAGAGGATCGCAAATAGCGCCCACGCTATCGGATCCATCGTGCCCCGCACAGCCGTCCATCCTCCGGCAAATGGCAACGCGCCAGGAACACCACCGATGATGACCGCTAAAGACGACTTCTGCTTCATCGGCGTATACACGGCCACATAGGAGACCCATGTTCCGATCGCCAACAGAAAAGTCAACACATTGATCGTCGCCAAGAGTGCCGCTCCTACCAGCGTGAGTACCGATGCGAAAACGATCGCATCGCGTACGCTGATGATGCCGGCCGGAATAGGACGAGTGGCCGTGCGCTTCATACGCGAATCGGCCTCTTTCTCCATGATGTGATTCACAACACAGCTGCCACTGCTAATGGCAAGTGTCCCGATCATTGTCGAGAAGAAATGCACCCAATTGGCACCCGTCAGCGCATAGTGCGTAACACCACCAGGGATGGCAAGGTAATACCCGGCCAGCGTGCTCATTGCCACCATCTGACTAATACCAGGCTTCGTAAGCTCGTAGTAGTGTCGGAGGATCGACGGGACCTTCACCATGGGAAGCTCCATGTCCATAGCAACGGCCTCGGCATCAGGTAGCGCCATCTCAGTGCCCCCCCTGTTCGGCTACAACGCCTTGAACAGTTTCGCTGGACACTTGGCTAAGGGGCCTGCGGAACGTGGAGAACATCGTGATGGTATTGAGAATGAGAAGTGACATCCCCGTCATCACGTGTAACGTTGTAACAAGCTCACCACGGAAGGTCCATAGAATCATGGCACCAAGGAGTATCTGCACAAGTACGAGAAGCACGGCGACCAAAGCCGATCTGCGCACATCTCGGGGTGCCCCGTCCTTGCGAACAATGAAATACTGAGCAACAACCATGACCGCAACTAGATAGGCCATCGTACGATGAACAAAGTGGATAGCCACTTGAGAGTATTGCCACTGATCAGAGGTAGGAAAGAACCCTACGTCGCTCCACATTGGAAAATTCAAACTCACTCCCCAAGAGTCGGTATGACGAGTGAGTGCACCGAGTATGAATTGCAGGAATGTTAGGCCCCATGTGACGGCCACAAAGGTCATCGTGCTCCGTTTAACAGATGGTTGTGATCGCTTGGCATTCCACGAGCGCGACGTGAGAAGAGCTATACCAATAACGATCATGAAGAAGATCTCAGCTAGCACGCCATGTGTTGTAGATGTCCAGTCAGGCAGGTTATTGCGAACGGTATAACCACCGAATGTCCCCTGCAAACACACACCAACAAAGGCCGACATCGCTAACCACACAAGCCGACTTTCAGACGGGGCTTTAGCTGACTTAAAGAGAAACCCTACAAGCAATGCTCCAAGCCCGATCATGAAGGTCTCCATGAATCCAGGAGGCATGAGGTTGATCCCGGCTACAGCAGTGATAATGGTCGCAAGGACAACGCCGATCACAACGCCAAGTGCACGATGCGGTCTACGTGAAGGGGGCGTAGCACGCACAGCAACAAGGAGCAATACTGTTGTCACAACGCCAACAACGCTAGCAAACAACCGATGACCATGTTCCCAGAACCTATCCTTCGCCCAGAGCCACTCCGATGGCTGATAGGTGACCATCGACGAGAGGTTAGAGGTTGGCCAATCTGGAAATGCCATTCCACTTCGCGTTGTGTTCACATGTCCACCCCACACGATCAATCCGAACGTAAGAACGCACAACACAATGCTCACGATATTGAGCATGCGTAGTGATCTTGATGTATCGGTGATGTAGGTCATGGACTGCTTAGTGTGCGCCGAATGTGCGTGTGTCGTCGTCATCCGTTACAGCTACTGTGTGATGGTGCACGGATATTGATTTACCTGGTTCCCACTGAGGCCAGTAATCAAGCTCGCGACCTTCAACACTGAATTCGTATGGTCCACGATACACTGTGATGTCGGTGTCAAAATTACCGTGTCCCGGATGCGCAGGCGCAGCCCACTCAAGCGTATTTGCACGCCATGGATTACGAGGCGCCTTCTTGCCATACTTCATCGACCACAGGATGTTGAAGATGAAAAAGAGCTGCGAGAATCCGAGCGCAATAGCAGCGATCGTGATGACTTCATTGATCGGCCCAAGGCCCTTTAGGAAGTCATAGACATTCGGATCGTAGATACGACGCATATGCCCACCAACACCCAGGATGTGCATAGGGAAGAACGTGAGGTTGAATGTTATAAACGTCCAATAGAAATGCTTCCGACCCCATGACTCATTAAGCATCTTGCCGAACATCTTTGGGTACCAGTAATAGATACCGGCGAAGATCCCAAAGAGCGAACCACCAAAGAGTACGTAATGGATGTGGGCAACAATGAAGTACGTATCGTGGATGTAGATATCGACTGGCGCAGAGGCCATGAAGATTCCCGACAATCCACCGATGATGAACATTGAAATGAAGGCCAACGCATTGAGCATAGCCGCAGTGAACTTGATGTTACCGCGCCATAGTGTTCCTAACCAGTTGAACACCTTTATCGACGATGGTACAGCGATGACCACTGTAGACAACATAAACGTTGTTCCGAGGAGCGGGTTCATTCCCGATTGGAACATGTGGTGACCCCACACGATGAATCCAAGGAATGCAATACCGGCGATAGCAAAGACCATGGCCTTATAACCGTAGATCGGCTTGCGCGAGAACGTTGCCAACACATCTGATGCAATGCCCATCAACGGTAAGATCATGATATACACAGCCGGGTGCGAATAGAACCAGAACACGTGCTGGAACAAGATCGGCTGTCCCCCACCGAAGTACTTGGACGACGTTACCAGGTTGTCCGGAAGGAAAAAGCTCGTGTGCATGAAGTTGTCCATGAGCAACATCGAGAGTCCAGCAGCAAGTACCGGCGTACCTAGTGTTACGATCACTGCCGTGATGAACAAGCCCCAAATTGTAAGTGGCATGTCAAAAAGCTTCATGCCTTTAGCGCGCTTGTTGAGCACTGTGGCGACGTAATTCACCGAGCCCATGATCCCCGAAAAGCCAATGAGAAACACGCTGACGAGCCACAGTGTTTGACCCGATATCGTAAACGTGGGCAGCTGGGTAGCAGCGGAAAGGGGCGGATAACTTGTCCATCCCGCTGTTGCGTAGCCGGTCTGCGTAAAGAAGCCACTCATCATGATGAGACCTGCTGGGGGCACCAGCCAGAA
>JAPLFN010000117.1 GCA_026390655.1 Candidatus Kapaibacterium sp. | reverse complement strand
GCTCAAGAAGTTTGCCTTTCTCGTGAAGCATTCAGGACAATCTCCCCCCTCATTTTGACTGATCAACGCTGGCGAAGCCACGTTACCAGCAATGTTATTTTTTACCAGCAGTACCCTCCCTACGCATGGCAGTAGATAAAAAATCCCCAGACGGAGCACCAGAGCGTGCCCCCCGCACAGCTCGTGCTCGCAAGACAACAAAAGCAGCACCGGCGCCCGAAGAATCTTCACCGCACGTCAACGCCGAATCCCCTTCTGAACCCCGCGTCGCCCGCGCTCGAAGAGCTCCGCGATCTGCCCCGCCGGAGGAAAACTCCGACAAGAACCGTGAAGAACCGCGAGATGAACCACTGGATCGGCGCGATGAAACACGAGATCGGCGTGATGAACCGCGTGACGAATCGCGCGAACAGTCGGATGAAGGCAGAGCCCCCCAAGGCGAAAGACGTTATGATCCTCGGGATAGGCGCGGAGATCGACGCAACGACCAACGTGGCGATCGTCGAAATGACCAGCGTGATCGACGCAATGAACCGCGTGATCAACGCAACGAACCTCGTGATCAACGCAATGAACCTCGCGATCAGCGCAACGAACCACGTGATCAACGTAACGAACCACGTGATCAACGCAACGAACCACGTGAACAACGTAACGAACCTCGCGATCAACGAGGCGGCGGAAGAGATCGTTACAATGACAGAGACCACGGACGCAATCGCAATCGTAATCGCGGAAGAGGAAATGAACAGAATCCCTATCGTGATCGTGATCGGGAAAGAGCATATGACTTAGAACTTGAGCGTGAAGAACGCGAGTTCGTACCAACCGGACCAGTGATTGACATCAATGAGCTCAAGACCAAGAAAGTTGCAGAGCTCGTCGAAACAGCTCAGAAACTGGGCATCGAAGATTTTGCTGATCTCAAAAAGCAAGACCTTATCAATCGCATCGTTGAAGCCGAGAATGATCGCCAGATGCACGAGTCGCATCGTGAAGGAATATCTGTAACGACCGGTGTGATCGAGTTGCTTCCCGACGGATACGGATTCATGCGTTCTGCGGATTTCAATTACCTCCCATCGCAAGATGACGTCTATGTAGCCCCTTCACAAGTGAGACGGTATGGCCTCCGCACGGGCGACACGATCAAGGGTTATGTTCGAGCACCGAAGCAAGGAGAGAGATTCTTTGCCTTGATCAAGGTTGATTCGATAAACTATATCCCGTTCATCACGAACACGCCACGTCCTCTTTTTGAGAATCTGACGCCATATTACCCTACTGAACGCCTTCGCCTCGAAACGATGCAGAACGAATTCAGTACGCGGATCATTGATCTTGTTTCGCCTATTGGTAAGGGTCAACGTGGGCTGATCGTGTCGCCACCCAAGGCTGGCAAGACTGTTTTGTTGCAGAAACTCGCCAATGCTATCACGCGAAACCATCCGGAAGTAAAACTCATTGTATTGCTTATCGATGAGCGTCCCGAAGAAGTGACCGATATGATGAGAAGCGTGAAGGCGGAAGTGATCGCATCCACCTTTGATGAATCGCCCGAGCGACATGTTCAAGTCAGTGACATGGTGCTTGAAAAAGCAAAACGCCTCGTTGAAGCAAAGCAGGATGTGGTTATTCTCCTTGATTCGATCACCCGCCTTGCTCGCGCGCACAACACCGTTGTACCTCAGTCTGGTAAGATCCTCTCTGGTGGTGTTGATGCAAATGCTATGCAACGACCAAAGAAGTTCTTCGGTGCAGCTCGTAAGATGGAAGAAGGGGGCTCTTTGACCATTATTGCAACGGCACTCGTCGAAACAAATTCGCGCATGGATGAAGTGATTTTTGAGGAATTCAAGGGCACGGGCAATATGGAATTGGTGCTCGATAGGAAGCTCTACGAGCGTCGCATCTTCCCTGCCATCGATATCAATAGATCTGGCACTCGCCGTGAGGAATTGCTTCTTACGCCAGATGAGCTCGCGAAGATCTGGGTATTGCGCAAGGTGCTTGGAGATGACCCTCCCATTGAGTCGATGGAGACACTCCTTGAACGCATGCGTGCAACAAGATCGAACGAAGATTTCCTCAAGACACTGAATAGCTAACGCGATGGCTTCTGTTGCGAGCAAGCAAAACAGTCGAGCGATGAATTTATCGCTGTCGACGGGTGTGCTCATGCTGATCGCTAAGTGGATCGCATTTGGGCTCACTGGCTCCTCAGTGATCTTCTCTGATGCTGCTGAGAGTGTGGTGCACATTGTAGCCGTATGGTTTGCATGGTATGCCCTTCGGGTTGGTAGGGTGAGCTTCCTTTCGGCTGGCGTTGAGGGTGGACTCATCTGCATCGCTGCAATCGTGATCATCGTTAGCGCCGTAGATAAACTCATCGTCGGCGTCGAGATCCAGAAACTTGAATTCGGGATCATGATCATTGCCGGCGCTGCTCTCGTGAATCTCGCACTGGGTCTGCACCTCATACGAACGGGAAAAAGCAATCGCTCATTAGTCGTTGAAGCGAACGGTCGACACGTAATGACTGATGTTTGGACTAGTGCCGGAGCAGTTGTTGGCCTGTTGATCGCGCAATGGACCGGACTCTATTGGTTAGATCCGATCATTGCGATACTATTCGGTGCGAACATCATCCGTGAAGGTGGCAATCTGCTTTTGGTTTCTGTAAGGGGGCTTATGGATACTGCGGACCCAGTCTTGCTGCGCTCAACTCAAAAAATCATCGATGAGTATTGTCAGGCCAATGATTGTACATCACACCGCTTGCGTTTACGGACCTCCGGCAACCTTGTTCATATCGACTATCACCTGCTAGTTCCTGATGACATGCGCATGCAGGACGCTCATAATCTCGCTACTCAATTGGAAGAGCGCGTGCGCATTGGTCTGGATGGAAATGTTGAGGTATTCACCCACTTAGAAAGCTTCTCACAGCCAGAGGGGCATGTCTAATTTGTTAGTGTGCTAGTGTGCTAGTGTGCTAATGTGCTAACAATACTTCCCGCCTTCTCGTTTCGTGAGAGCGCTTAGATGTGGGTTGGCGTTGATGAAGGCGCGGATTGCCTTCGGGTCTATCTTGGAGTGCTCGCGTAGGGCCCAGCCAGCCCCTTTCTGAACGAAAAATTCCTTGCTATCGGCCCTGCGTAAGATGCGGTCGAATAAAACACTAAGATCTGTATCAGTCTTGTAGTGCAACTGCAAGATGATCGCCGACCGTTGGAGCCAGATATCATTGCTTTCGATCCACCTTTTGGTCCATCGTTGTATTTCGGCTGCGTGACCGCGCAGAATACCCCCTGCGACCTTCGGCGCCAAGGTGTCAACAGTATCCCACCAGGAATTTGTCGTGATCAATGTTTCGCAACGCTTGAGCGCTTGGTCGATCACAACCGAAGGCCTGCGCCCGACAACCTTCGCAAGAACGTCGCACGCGCAATAGTGATACTCTCGTTCCTTCTTTCTAAAGAGTGCATCAGCTTCGTCGAACAACATCGTCAGATCTGATGCATGTACCACTTCAAAACAGACCTTTCGTCGCTCCGGTGTGGGTACACCAAGGAATGCGAATTGATCACGCATGTAGGCGGACATTGCAAAAGCCCGTTCGGGATCTGCCAATTTCGTAAGGGCTCTTGAAAGCGAAACAACCGGATCAGCTACGACGATCGATCCCAATGCGTATCCTCTTGAGTGCTTCATTGATGTTCTCAATGCTATTAGCATACGAGAATCGGATGAATCCTTCTCCGTGCGCACCAAAAGCAGTTCCTGAGAGACAGGCTACCCCTGCTTCATTCAGGAAGTAGTCGGCAGCTTCCTGAGAGGACATTCCAGTACCCGTGATATTCGGAAACACATAGAATGCCCCATGGGGCTTAAGGCAACGGAATCCGGGGATGTCATTCAACCCGGCAACAATGACATCGCGACGATGTTCGAACTCTTTCAAGAACACATCAACGAATGGCAACGTGCGATCATCAAGCGCCTCAATAGCAGCCATCTGTGAAAACGAGCTCGTACATGAGGTGCAATTTGTCTGGAGTTTAGCCACAACTTTGGCGATATCCTTCGGGAATAGACCGTACCCGAGCCGCCATCCGGTCATCGCAAACGTTTTTGAAAAACCGTCAAGGATTATTGTGCGTTCTTGCATACCATCGAATTCAGTAATTGACGTATGCTTGAAATCACCGTAGGTTACTTGCGAATAGATTTCATCGCTTAGAACGATAAGGTTATGTCTTATGGCAAGCTCTGCGATCTGCTCAAGGTCTTCGCGCGTTAGAATGCCCCCAGTAGGATTCTGCGGCGTATTGAGAATTACCATGCGAGTCCTTGGTGTGATACGAGCCTCGAGGTCCGCAACATCAAAACGGAATTCCTTCTCTTCGCGGAGCGGAAGAGGGACGGGAACTGCACCAAGGAAATTGATGACCGATTCGTAGATGGGAAATCCCGGGTTGGGGTAGATCACCTCGTCACCCGGATCGATCAACGCCATCATACCGTAGAACATGATTGGCTTCGCACCTGGTGTGATTACCACGTGATCTGCGTCCCAGAGTTTATAACCACGCGTCTTATTTGTGTAGTCTGCTATTGCTTGACGAGCCTGTGGAAGTCCTGCCGCTGGGCCATAATGGGTAAAACCATTATCAAGAGCGTCTTTGGCCGCCTGAATGATATTCGGCGGGGTATCAAAGTCGGGCTCACCTATCTCAAGATGCACAATGCTTTTGCCCTGAGCCTCCAGAGCACGAGCCTTGAGGAGAACTTCGAATGCGGTTTCGGTACCGAGGCGAGAGATGCGTTCAGCAACATGCATGGACATAGAGCCAATATTGGATGAAGAATCGGGTGTAGCCCCACAAAGATACGAGCCGAGTCTTACGAGAGGTCCGGATTCTGAGGCGGCATTATTGAGATAAGCCGTGCATCATCATCCGATTCGTCCGCGGTAATGGTAACGATCCACCGCTTTGAGGGCATGAGTTGCTCGGCTCGTTCCGGCCATTCGATCAATTTTAGAGCATCGTGAGCGAACACCATGTCATCAAAACCAACTTCGGCAAGGTCTGCAGGCGAACCAATACGATAAAGATCCACGTGATAGATCTTTAAAGGAGTACCGTCCGGGGTGGTTCCCGCATGTTGATTGATGATCGTAAACGTTGGGCTCGTTACGAGATCTTCGACGGCAAAAAAGCGACAGATGCCCTTTACAAACTCCGTCTTACCGGCTCCAAGCTCGCCCTCTAGGCCAACGATGTCTCCATGCTTTAACTGCGAGGCGAATTGCTCCCCCTGCTGAATGGTTTCCATCTCACTTGCTGACCGGAGGGTTACAACCTCCATATGGCTTCCGTCCCGTACTGAACAAGATCCTCGGGAGGGCGCCGCTGGAGACGTCCGTTTACCGAGGCTCCAAAGTTACGACCGGGAGGACCATCTCTTCGAGGGAAATACCTCCGTGCTGGAAGGAATCCCGGTATTTCTGGACGTAATGATTGTAATCCGTTGGGTAGATGAAGTAATGATCCTCCTTTGAAACGATCACTGAGGTGTTTGACCCACCACCTGCCGGAATCCTGTATGCCTGCGGATCCTTAATGATCATCGCATCTCGTGACTCGGCCTTCACATTTCGTCCAATCTTATACCGAAGATTTGACGTTGTCTCGCGATCTCCAATCACCTTTGATGGGCGCATGCATCTCACACTGCCATGGTCTGTTGTAATGACGATCTGAATATCGGGAACATTAGCCAGAGCTTTCAGAATCCCATAAAACGAAGAATGAAGGAACCACGAACGAGTAAGCGATCGATATGCCGATTCATCCGGTGCAATCTCTTTCAAAATCGGATAGTCTGATCGAGAATGAGCAATCATATCAACTGCATTGATCACGATCGCAGTGAGATGGTGCTTTGCGTAACGCATGATGTCGGATTCGATCTTCTTGCCAAAGTCCGTATCGATGATCTTGATATACTGCAGGTCATTCTTAAGTTTTACACGTCTGCGTTGCAAGAGTAGGGACAGGAACTCCTTCTCATGTTTGTTGAGAGAGTGTTCGTCGCTTCCCCTTTCATCAATAGTGAATTGCGGGTAGTGCTTGTTGATCTCAGTTGGGTACAGGCCAGCAAAGATGCTATTACGTGCATAGGGAGTTGCCGTTGGCAAGATCGAGCAGTAGTAGTCGTGCTGGATATTGAACAATGGCCTAATGAACTCCTCCATCACTAACCATTGGTCTAGCCTCATGCAGTCCACTACAATGAAGAAGGTTGGCCTACCACTTGCGAGCTTAGGAATGAGGAATGAGTCAGCGACGTGCGGGGAAAGCAATGGGGCGCCGTCTGGGCGTTTATCCTTGTCCACAAGCCAATCAAAATAGTCGTGCTCAACAAACTTTGAGAACTCTGCATTGCAGACCTTCCATTGATCTCGCAACGATTGCTCGAGACCTACATCCTGATGCTTGTCCAGCTCGATTGAGCGCTCTGTGAGCTTGAGATAGACATCCAACCATTCGGACCAGTCCATGCGGTCCATCAGCCGGCGCGAAAGGACAGAATACTCCTGGTGAAAATCCTGTGTGATCTTCTCTTCGGTGATGCGTTGTGTTTCTAGAAACTTCTTACACGCAGCAAGGATCTGCGTAGGGTTAACTGGCTTCGTGAGATAGTCGTTGATCTTCTTCCCAATGGCCTCCTCCATCAGCGACTCTTGTTCGTTCTTGGTGACCATCACAATAGGCACAGAACGATCTATATCCTTGAGAACTACGAGCGTTTCAAGTCCCGAAATCCCCACCATGGACTCATCAAGAAAGATCAGATCAAATCTCTGATTCTGCGCCATTTCAATGGCATCTTCACCGTTCGTCGCGGTCGAAACCTTATACCCTCTTCCTTCAAGCAGGATGATATGAGGCCGAAGAAGATCTATCTCGTCGTCTACCCAAAGGATGTTGTTCATGCTAGTTCAATGACAAATGACAAATGACTAACGTCGGGCTTTTGCCCGATGCGACGAATGGCTACAAACGAGTGAGTCGACAGTTTAGTCTCCCTAACATCTCTTTACTAGTAACTCGTAACTCGTACCTAGTTGCTATTGACTGGTAACTCTTATAACTGCCATTGTCGTCGTGGCCTTTGCGATCAGAGTCTCAATCCCCTCTGCATCTGTGCAAAAGACTTCAGCCTCACAGAAGTGGAAAGCCGAACCGGCCTTGACGACACGGCCTACCGCGCGGAGGCGGTTGCCCCTTCCCTTTCGCAGATAGGAGATCTTGATCTCCGCAGTGACCGTATGCTCATCTCGGGCTACGAGGGTGAAGCCTGCAAAGCCGGCCGCAACATCAGCTATTGTGGCCGTAACACCGCCATGGACCAAGCCAATCTGCTGTTGGTGTTCTTTACCGAGGTCAATGACGGCTTCCACATATCCCGGCTCGATTACCGTGAGGTGACAACCCAGAAGCTTCATAAACTCTTGGCGCGTTACATGTTCGCGAATCGTCTCGCGGAATTCAGGGTTCTGGATCACAAATTGGATGTCGTGCATTAGACGAAGATAATCGACAATGAATCGATAAGGGCTATCTAGATTTGTTCATATCCATCGGCGGGCTTCATCCTGGCCGCAATCAAGTTCTGAGGTTTTATATGACACTTGTTCTTATCATTTCCGCCTGCGCATTCGTTGCGCTGATCGCTACAGGAGTTCATTATTTCGTGCACAAACGTATGCGAACTGCCATACTGGAGCCCTATAACGAAGTAACAGCAGCGGTCTATGCCACGTTCGGAGTTCTCTATGCCGTGATACTTGGACTTCTCGTAAGCCACGGTCAAACGCGACGAGACGTTGTTATGACTTCCTCTGTTCGAGAGGCTGCAATGTTAGTGGACGTGGCTCAGGCGGCACGTACGTTTGGCCCGGGACCGGCTGATAGTGTGCGCACGGCTTGTCTCGTTTACGCCGATCACGTACGAAGTATTGAATGGAACATTTCATCAAACGATACACCTCCCCTCCACCAACACAGGCATTTTGACGCGATCTGGGAGGTCGTTCGTAGGATAGACCCAGTCGGTCCTCGGCAAGAAGGTATCTACCTTTCCATGCTTGATGTACTAGGAAAAATGTCTGAAGAGCGATATGAACGTCTAGCAGCCACCGGTGACCACATGAGTCTATTTCTAAAGGTCGTCCTACTCTTGGGTGCAGCTGTAACAGTTGCTTTTCTCTGGTTCTTTGGGATGAATGATAATCGCATTCACCTCGCGTATACGTGGCTGGTTACATTGATGCTCTCACTTGTTTTAGTGTTGATTTTTGCACTCGACAACCCTATGCAAATCGGCGTTGGGGTGCATCCAATTGCCTACGAGCGAGCTATCTACGATCTTAACGGAATGGCATCGAACTAACTGTTAGGCTGAATCGTCATAAGAGTTGCACGGTTATTCATGAGGACTACTATGAATTTCAATAAGCTTACTCTGAAGGCACAAGAGGCAATCCAGGCTGCACAACAGATCGGTGGCGACAACGAAAACCAAGCTATAGAACCTATACACGTTCTTGCGGCCTTGCTGAAAGACGTTGATGGCGTTGTGATGCCGGTTTTAACGAAGGTGGGTGTTAACGCCGAGCTCATTCGACGAAAAGTGGATGACCAGATTCGAACCCTCCCAAAGGTGCAGGGGTTTGGCGGGACTCACATCTCAAACGAAACCAACCGGGCTTTACAAGACGCTTTTAATGAGGCTTCAGGACTTGGCGATGAGTACGTTTCCACTGAGCATATTCTGCTGGCGATGCTTGTCTCAAAGTCATCCGCTGGGCGACTTCTCAAGGATCAGGGCCTCACGCGTGATGCCGTACTTAAGGTCCTCAAGAATGTTCGTGGTACGTCTCGCGTCACGGATCAGAATCCCGAGGATAAATACCAGTCACTTCAGAAATATGCGCGCAACCTCAACGATGAAGCTCGGAAGGGTAAAATCGACCCTGTGATCGGTAGAGAAGATGAGATCCGAAGGGTTCTACAGGTTCTCTCTCGTCGCACGAAGAACAACCCCGTTCTTATCGGCGAGCCCGGCGTTGGAAAGACAGCTATCGTAGAAGGCCTTGCCCAACGCATCGTTTCGCAGGACGTGCCAGAACCCTTGCAGACCAAGACCGTCTATTCGCTTGACATGGGTGCGCTTATTGCAGGAACGCAGTTTCGCGGCCAATTCGAAGAGCGGCTTAAGGCCGTGATCAAGGAGGTCTCTGATTCGAATGGAGAATTCATCCTCTTCATCGACGAACTTCACACGCTTGTTGGTGCGGGTGCAACAGGGGGCGCCATGGACGCCGCCAACATCTTAAAGCCAGCTCTTGCTCGAGGAGATCTCCGCGCGATCGGTGCTACAACACTCGATGAGTTTCGTAAGCACATTGAAAAGGATCCTGCCCTTGAGCGCCGATTTCAGAAAGTGCTTGTTTCGGAGCCGGATGTAGACGACGCTATCAGCATCCTCCGTGGTCTAAAAGAGCGGTATGAGGTTCACCACGGTGTTAGGATCACGGACGCGGCAATCGTTGCAGCTGCTCAGCTTTCACATCGGTATATCACCGATCGATTCCTTCCGGACAAAGCTATAGATCTCATCGATGAAGCTGCATCAAAGTTACGTTTGGAGATAGACTCTATGCCCGAGGAGCTCGACACATTGGAGCGTCGCATACGGCAATTAGAGATCGAACGCCAAGCGCTGCTGCGTGAGCTAACGTAAATGCTCTCCTCTCCCACCTAACGACAATTCCTCAACGCCATTGACGGAGGAATTCCAAACGGTCTTGAAGTTGAGCGACCGGCACAAGGAGTTTGTCCTTGCCGAAGATTCCTTCTTCTTGTGAGCCAAAGACAAGTTCGTAGTCCTTACTCATCACAATTGCTTCTTCTGGACACACTTCTTCGCAGAAGCCACAATAGATGCAACGAAGCATGTTGATTTCAAACTTCTCAGGATAACGTTCTTTATCATCCTGCGTTTCCGCGGCACGAACTTCAATGGCAAGGGCCGGACACACACGGGAACATAGTCCGCAGGCAACACAACGTTCTCCATCTTCCTCTAGAACAAGTACTGGCCGTCCACGATACGATCCTTCAGGATTCCATCGTTCTTCAGGATATCGACGCGTGAATGTTGGCTTGAACATCTGACGAAGAGTCAAAGAAAGCCCCCTAGCAATCTCCGGAAGGTAGAGTTTTTCCCAGAAGTTCAGGCGTTGCGATTCAGTATTTGATGTGATGTTGGCCATGGGATCGATATGAGGTTACGGGGTTACTGGAGGAAAAGGATTCCAAGCCCGGTGAGAATAACATTGACAAGCGAGATTGGCAGAAGAACCTTCCAACCGAGATTCATGAGTTGGTCATACCGAAAACGTGGGAGCGACCAACGGATCCAAATGAACACGAATACCAAGGCAAAGGCCTTGCTGAGAAACACAACATGTCCCAGCAAAACCAGCGGGAGTGAATTGGGTGCAAGCCCAAGAATCGTGCTGTCATCGAGGAATGGGATTACGTCCCATCCACCAAGAAACAGCGTTGCCATAATAGCGCTAGAAGCAAGGATGTTAGCGTACTCTGCCAGATAGAGGAGACCAAACTTCATCCCCGAGTACTCTGTATGATAACCACCGACGAGCTCGGGCTCTGCTTCAGGAAGATCGAATGGCGCCCGATTTGTTTCCGCTAAGGCGGTAACGAAGAACAGGATAAAGCCTACGGGTTGCAAGAAGATGAACCAGACGCCCTTGGTCTGAACGTTGATGATCTCAATGAGATTCAAAGAACCCGCGATCAACACGACACCGATGATTGCAAGACCCATTGAAAGTTCATACGAAATCATTTGTGCTGCAGAACGAAGTCCACCCATGAGGGAGTATTTGTTGTTTGAGCTCCATCCTGCGAGTGCTACTCCGTAGACTCCCACAGAGGTCATCGCGAGGACTGCGAGAATACCAATATTCATATTCGGAGCCATGACGAGTCCGTACTTGATCCCATCAATTTCCACCAGCGGGCCACTAAACGGAATGATTGCGAACGTTGTAACGGCCACTGCGATGGCGATCACCGGTGCAAGTGCGTGAAATCTATAGTCCGCAGCAGCTGGTACGATGTCCTCTTTTAGATAGAGCTTGAAAACATCGGAGAATGACTGGAAAAGACCCCATGGTCCAACGCGGTCTGGTCCTACGCGATTTTGAATCCACGCAGCGATCTTTCGCTCTGCCAGAACCATATAGGCAGCTGCCATCAACATAAGGTTGACGAGAATTCCGGCCTGGACGAGAATGATTATAAGATTTGTAAGGGACATGGCTGTTATTGGGGTTTCATCACGTGTGATTCGTACACTACACCAGCAGGTTCGGGACTAGATGCCTTTCCTAATACGAGCCCCTGATGCGCATCGAGAAGGGCATAGGACATACCAGAAAAAGCTCCGACGTTCTTTGCAAGATCCTGAAAGACTTCTGAACTAGAAGTATATGGCCAGTTGACGCCAAGTGCAGAAGCTACCTGAGCAACGATGCGCCATCCCAAGCGACAATCGCGACGAACTCCTTGCATCCAACGATCATTTGGGGCACCAAACTTGTCCCATCGGCTCATCTTGTTTTGTGCCATGCTGCGAGACGTATCTGCAGTAGTCACAGCTGCTTCGAATCGCTGAACGCGATGAAGCATATTTGTAAAGGTACCCTCGGATTCCGCCCACGAGTTCATTGGTAGCAGTATGTTGGCTTGTTTTGCTGTAACGCTATTGTGCGTTCCGAGCACAATAAGTGTATCAACCGTAGCAGCTGCCTCTGCAAGCGCCACGGAATGCGAACCTAGGTCTTCGCCCATTACGATCAACGCTTTGACATCTCCGCGCAGAATACGATCTGCCATATGGTCAATACCGTGTCCGTCACTTTTCGGCGTGAGGCCAACACTGTGAGCGCCAATTGCATTCGGGCTAACGTCATTGACACGCAAAACCTCGTCGCCAAAACTATGATCGTTATGTTTCACATAGTCAAGGTTTGACGTCTGTAAGACATCACTAGCAAGCCTAGCAAGAGCATAGTTGTCTTCGTTGGACGCATGAGCAGAGCCTATCACAGCGATCTGTGAACCCTTCAGCCCCTTAAGTGAATCCGCCACGGCCGAGATAGCTTCTTCCCAGGTTGACGCAGTGAGAACGCCGTTGCTGCGGATCATTGGTCCGCTCAGACGGTCTTCGTTCACAATCGATGGCGCCATCAATCGGCCATGATCACACATCCAATAGGAATTGACATGCATGTTGGTACGGGGCTCCGTGCGAAGCACCGAGTTATCCATTACACCGATCTTGATATTGCATCCGCGCGCGCAGCCGGGACACACAGAATCTGTAAAGGACATTTCCCAAACACGTGCCTTGAATCGGAAATCGATGCTTGTTAGCGCTCCAACGGGACAAATATCAATGACGTTCATCGAATACTGACTATCGAACTGAGTTCCCGGGAACGTCCGAATCGTCACCTTATCCCCGCGTTGCACGAAGGACAACACAGGCTGCTTGGCCACTTCGTCTGCGAAGCGGATGCATCTCGAACAAGAGATGCAACGCTCGCCATCAAACATCACATTGGGACCTAATTCCACGCGCTTTTCTTTATGCACCTTTTCTTCGTCAAAACGGCTCTGCCCTTTTGAATGAAGGAAGGCATATTCCTGCAGTTTGCACTGCCCTGCTTCGTCGCATATCGGACAGTCTAGCGGGTGGTTGACAAGGAGGAACTCCATAACGGCATTCTGAGCCAATACTGTTTTTTCGCTCGTCGTGTCAACGATCATTCCGTCAGCAACTGGCGTGGCGCACGCGATCTGCATTTTAGGAATCCAGCTCACTATCGGAGTACCGTCGGCCGCATACATTAGCGAACCATCCGTATCCTTCTTGTGCGAGCCAACGTTCACAAGACACATTCGGCAATTGCCAGCAACCGATAATGCCGGGTGCCAGCAAAAATGGGGTATGGTGATACCGCTATCGAGCGCTGCCTCGATAATCGTTTTACCCTGAGTGGCCTCTATACTTCGTCCATCGATGATGATCTGGGGCATGTCCGTCCTTCCTGTTTCCAATCGGCCGCGTGCGTCTGTCAATCGCGCAAACATACGAGAATTCGGCGTCTCCATAAGCCCCGTAAAGGGTTTCCGTATCTTGCAGGCCCAGCCATATATTTCCCAGCGACTATGACGCGCCAACTAGCCGTTCTCTGTGTTCTTTTTCTATGTACATCAGCTTCCGTACGCGCCCAGGCCGATCGAAGCTACGTGCCGCTTTCGCTGAGCTATTCGTTTCCGGGCGGCGCCCTAGCCGACTCCTTTGATATTAAAAGTGGGCTCGGTTTTTCCCTCGGGTACCAGTACGCCCTGGATCGGAACTGGCGGGTAGGAGCAAAAGGGACGTGGATGTGGTCCAAACTGGGCTCATCCCCCTATGGAGATCTTTCACAGTATGCAGCCACCTACTATCAGATATTGGCCTCTGTTACCTGGCGGACGTTCAAGCATGGCTGGAGCCCGTACCTCCAAGGTGAAGGGGGCTTAGGGTTCATCAACCTTGACGAGGTAGTTGCAAACATGCCGATCAAGGTGGAAGGCGCAAGCGCGGTTAGAGGATCTGTCGGCGGATCAGTGGGGGTTCTTGTGCCACTGTCACCGGCGCTTGACGTAGATGTTTCAGGTCGGTTTAACTACCTGTTCACGAACAATAGGTACACGATTCTGGGTGTGCATGTTGGTGTTGTGTATCTACTCAACCCCTAACCGGCCCCTTTTTCAGAAATCTCCGCCGAGCTTAGATATAGATGATTGCTGACCGACTTCATGCGCATGGGCATGGATTTCAGGTTCCAATTCCGCCTCGATACTTCTCCAGATATTCTGGCACGGAAAGCGATTTTCATACATCGCTCGACCAATCACGACGCTGTCTACATTGCGCGGGACGCTATTCTGAAGCATCCACAAGTGTTGTGGAGATGCAATTCCGCCAGCCATCGTGATTCGTACTTTGGCGACGCTCGCGATCCGTATGATCACATCGAGGTCTTCGCCGGTAAGCTTCCCTTCCCAGTCTACTTCCGTGTAAACTATTCGTCTG
This sequence comes from Candidatus Kapaibacterium sp., assembly GCA_026390655.1. GTDB lineage: Bacteria > Bacteroidota > Ignavibacteria > Kapaibacteriales > Kapaibacteriaceae > UBA10438. Next base: position 4,811 of record JAPLFN010000117.1, on the reverse strand, counting down.
CCACCGAGTTCGTATGCCGCACGAATGAACTCCTCGTCAGCCACCATACCAACAGACTGACCGCAATCTACATCCCCATTGTGAGCTCGCACACCAAAGATCACGCGGCTTGAGCCGTACTCATCGATCAACTCTCGCACACCATCAGGATCTGTGAACACCACGCTGCTAACCCCAACACGGTAAATGCCAGCCTCCAATAAGGATCGATATGCGGAAACTGTTGGCTGCCGCGTGAGCAATTGGATAGGGATATCCACAGCCTTCTGCATTGCGATTGCCGTTGCAATGTTAGCAGTTGTATCTGCACCCTTCCAGGAGTCAAGGTCAGTAACATGAATACACTTGGCATTCTCCCTACGCCACAACTGAGCCAACTCAACAGGATGATCGCTCAGCTCAGAGTACAATCTCTCGGTGCCAGGCACACCCATCACGCATCGCAATGCGTGTCCGTTTGTGAGGTCGATAGATGGGATGATGAGGAGCATACTAATGTGCTAATGTGCTAGTGTTCTAGTGTGCTAATTGAAGAGAGAGACGAATGAGTTTTTCTGAGGAAGATGCAGCTTCTGGGTGTGAAGCCAGAGCGGCCTTCACTGCTTTTTCAGCAGCAACTCGAGCATATCCAAGAGCCTGCAATGCACTGACCGCATCATCAGCAATTTGTGACAGACTAGAAATCGCCGCACCACTTCCATCGGGTGTAACTCCGATGAACTTATCGCGCAACTCGACAACAAGACGCTCGGCAGTCTTCTTCCCTATACCAGGAAGTCGCTGCAAGGCAACAAGATTTCCCTGCACAAGCGCATTACGAAGATCTCCGAGTGACGACGACGATAGTATGCCAAGTGCAATACGTCCTCCAATGCCTTGGATCGACGTCAGAAGCTTAAACGCGTCGCGTTCCGCAGCAGTACCGAACCCAAAGAGAAGCATCGCGTCCTCGCGAACGATCATGATCGTCAACAACGTCACAGTCTGCCCGATTGCAGGCACTATATCGGCAGTTGACAGTGGGACACTCACAGCATAGCCTACGCCGTGACAATCTATCACAACGTCCATACCATGTTTTTGGGCAACTAGCCCCGTGAGTTGAGCAATCATCGGGCGCGAATATCGGGAGTCTCCAATGAATAACGTTCAAATAGGTAGAGAGGCGGAACGAAAAGCCGCCGAGTACCTCTCTGATAAGGGCTATCTGATCTTGGATATGAACTTCAAATTTATGCACATGGGAGAACTCGACATTGTTGCTCGGCAGGGCTCGACGCTCGTTTTTGTTGAGGTGCGTATGCGGCGCACGAAGCAATACGGAACTCCTGAGGGGTCATTAACACCAAAAAAACTGAGAACAATCAGACGGGTAGCGCAGGCCTGGATGTCACGCAAGAACTACCACGGCCGCGCCTGTCGCTTCGACGTGGTGGCTATTGATGAGAGTAGCGGACGCTGCGAGATCAGGCACTATGAAAACGCGTTTTGATTCACTCTGTATCTCCGTATCTCTGTATCTCCGTATCTCGGTATCTCCGTAACTTCACGCCCTATGTGGCGCTACCTCGTTAAACGTATTCTCCTGTTCATCCCTACGCTTTTCATCATAACGGTGATCTCCTTTGGCGTGAGCAGGTTGGCACCCGGAGATCCGGCAGCGTCAAAAGTAGGACAAGGGGCTGAAGGTGGCGTGAGTGGCCGCAGCACGCTGAATGAGAAGACCGTCGAACTTATTCGGAAGCAATGGCATCTGGACAAGCCCATCTGGCAGCAATATGCGATCTGGACCGGTGGGTTGATGTGTTTCGAAATGGACAGCGTGTTCACCGCCTCGGGCACGCATTGGACATCTGCAAGCTTTACCGGCAGGCCTGACTTCGGAAATTCGTTCCAAGATAATCGACCAGTGTTCGAGAAAATGGTTGAGCGGGTGCCTGTTACCCTCTCCATGAATCTCATTGCAATCATTTTGGCGTACATGATCGCTGTACCCCTAGGCATCTATAGCGCGACACATCCGGGAACACTTACTGACCGAATATCCACGTTTGTGCTCTTCGCACTGTACTCGCTTCCAGTGTTCTGGATCGGTACACTTGCGCTAACGTTTCTTGCAAACCCCGAATTTGTCTCCATCTTTCCATCAAGTGGACTACGCTCACCAACGTTCTCGGTGAATTGGTCGCTCTGGAAAAAGTTGATGGACTACTCGTGGCACCTCGCATTGCCGATGATCGTCTACGTCTATGCAGACTTTGCCTTCATATCACGTCAAATGCGATCCTCCATGCTTGAGGTCATTCGCCAAGATTACGTGCGAACAGCTCGTGCAAAGGGCCTAAGCGAACGATCAGTGATCTACCGACATGCTCTACGCAATGCACTGATTCCTCTTATCACGCTTGTTGCCGCGCTCATTCCTAACCTCATTGGTGGCTCTGTGATCATTGAGTCGATCTTCTCCATTCCCGGTATGGGAGAGCTTTCATTTAGGGGGCTTGTGGCGCGAGACTACCCAATGATCATGGCTGTATTCACTGTCTCGGCAGTACTAACGCTTGCCGGTATGCTTGTGGCCGATGTTCTTTACAGCTTTGCAGACCCTCGAATCTCGTACGGAAAGAAGGCGTCGTGATATGAGCAATCCACTGAATCCCAATGAAGGTGAAAGCTATAGTGCATTCGTCCGACGTCAGTTTCGTAAGAGTACGTTTGGAATGATTAGCGTCTGGGTGGTTGGCATCATCGCAGTGATCGCGATCTTTGCGGATGTCCTTGCCAACGACAAACCTATAGTCTGCTCGCTCCGCGGTGAGTTGTATTTCCCGGTTGTGCGAGAGTTTGGTGTTACGGTCGGCGTCTCATCTTGGGGGGCAGAGTTTGCTACTGCAGACTGGAAAGCTTTGCCGTACGATTGGGCGATCTACCCGCCAATTCCTTACTCACCCGGAAGTACGGACAAGAATCTCGTCACGCTGAAAGATCGTTCGCCTTCTCGAGCTCACTGGCTTGGGACAGATGATATTGGCCGTGACGTTATGGCTGGATTGCTTCATGGCTCTCGATACGCCCTCAGCATCGGCTTTGTAGCAATGTCTCTGGCTCTGTCCATCGGGATAATCTTGGGAGCCATTGCCGGATATTTCGGCGGACTTACTGATCTATTGATCTCACGTCTCATAGAAGTTGTGATCACGTTCCCACGATTCTTCTTGATCATTACCATCGTCGCCCTCGTAGAGCAAGGGACGTTATGGTTGATAATGGGGCTTATCGGTTTGACTGGCTGGACGTCAATAGCGCGATTCATGCGAGGCGAAGTGCTTCGAGTACGCAACCTTGATTACGTGAGTGCAGCCACTGCACTCGGATATTCCACACGGCGCATCATCTTTCGTCACGTAATGCCCAATGCGATTGCACCGGTGCTCATCTATGCTGCATTCGGAATCGTTAGTGCGATTCTCTTTGAAAGCGCATTGTCCTTTCTTGGATTTGGTGTGCCCCCTACTGTAGTTACATGGGGCAGTGTCTTGCATAAAGCACGTGCAAGCACGTATTCCTGGTGGCTTGCAGTTTTTCCAGGACTTATGATATTCATCACGGTTAGTGCATTCAACCTTATCGGTGATGCATTACGTGATGCAACTGACCCACGATTACGCTCATGAACGCTGGGTCGCGCGATAGCATGCTATCGTGCGACATCAAGGGGACAGTCTTTCTATTGCCCACGCATTACCGTCTTTGCTGTATTGAATGCGATCATGCATACGTGATGGTCTACCCTGCCAGAACTCGTACGTGGTTGGCGTAAGTCTGTACCCCCCCCACGACGGAGGAAGAGGAACTTCACCATCAGAGAATCGGGCTTTTGCGTTCTCGAATTGACGATGTAGGATGTCTCTGGATTCTACAACAAGGCTCTGAAACGATGCCCATGCACCAAGGCGACTCTCGAGTGGTCGAGAAACAAAGTACTTGAGCGATTCTGCTTGAGAGATCTTCGAAACGTGGCCTTCTATCCGGACCTGACGTTCTAGCTCAGGCCAGAAGAACAGCAAGGATGCGAAGGGATTGGATGCGAGGTCCCGACCCTTCTTGCTCTCGTAGTTTGTGAACCACACAAAACCGTGCTCATCAAGCCCCTTCATAAGCACTACTCTGGAGGATGGCTTGTTCTGCGCCGACACCGTGGAGAGAACCATGGCTGTTGGCTCTGGCAACGACGCAGCAACGGCTTCATCAAACCAACTGGAGAACTGGCCGAACGGCTCGCGTTGAACGGACTCTTCTGTCAGTTCTTCTTTTGCATACTCTTTGCGCATTGAAGCGACGTCAAGGTCCATAGCGGCTTTTATTGAGCCGTGAGAAGAATTGTGAATCTGGCGTTGCGCGTTCCGCTATTGACCGTGACCGCATATGCGCCTGGCAACAGACCACCAGTGTTTACCAACGAAACACCATTTGAAACGGTGGTCGAAGACGCCAGATCACCGGCAATTGTTGTCAGAGTTACATCCGCAGTCTGAACATCATCGCATTGAATGCGAAGAGGAGCACCAACGGCAAGCGGATGTGATCCAATGAGTCTACACCATGTGCTCTGGTCAACTGTTTCATCTACACTTACAACCGAGACGTTTTTCTCACAGAGCACCTCATTGCCATTATCTACGAGAAGGTCGTCAACGTCAAAACCCGGATCAACCTCTATGTCAACAGTTCTCGCGTTGATGATGACCAACGTGTCAAGCACGTATCCAAAACCAACCAAACGAAGCCGTAAGGGCGTGAAGAACACATCC
>JAPLFN010000096.1 GCA_026390655.1 Candidatus Kapaibacterium sp. | reverse complement strand
TTCATATGCAAGGAGAATCACCTCCGCGTCACTCTCTGGTTGTGCAGAGCCTATACATTCTGCGCCGAACTGATGAAACTGTCGGTATCGTCCTTTTTGTGGCCTCTCATAACGGAACTGCGGGCCGGAATACCAGAGACGCGTCAAGGGGTGATGATGAAGAACGCTGTGTTCTATCACTGCTCGCACGATGGGGGCCGTCATTTCGGGACGAAGCGTAAGTGAATCGCCCCCTCTATCATCAAACGTGTACATTTCCTTACCAACGATGTCCGTGTCCTCACCAACACCACGCTTGAAGAGCTCTGTGCTTTCGAAAATCGGCGTTCTGAACTCTTGATACGAGAAGGCAGTTGTTACCTCGCGAAACACGGCTTCCACTCTTTGCCAAGCGGACATTTCCGGACCAAAGATGTCCCGTGTTCCACGCACAGCCTGAAGACTCACGCTTTCTCCTCCTCATTCGAACCAAGCAACGCAGAGACATCTTCAACAGATTTGGCGTTGAGTAGCGCTGTTCTGAATTGCTCTGAACCCACCATGCGAGAGATGCGGCTAAGGAGACGTAAGTGCACCCCAACGTTACCCTCTGTTCCAACAAGCAGCAGGATGATAGATACCGGCTTGTCATCGAGCGCATCAAAATCGATCGGAGACTGAAGTGTTGCCAAAGCAGCCATGGATCTGTCCACAGCGTTGGTCTTACCATGCGGCAGTGCAACGCCATTACCGATGCCGGTTGACATGAGACGCTCGCGATCGAGGATCACGGTTGCCAGTGAACCACGGTCTGAAACCTTGCCGTTACTCGCCAAGAGGTCTACCATTTGTTGCAGGGCGTCTGCCTTGTCCTTCACCTCCAGATTGAGGCGAATGCACGAAGGGTCGAGTATATCCGAGATCTTAATGTCCATGGGTTCGGTTCATAGTTCGTCGCGCCAGCGGGAGACTCGTTCGGCATATTCATCGCGCGTAGAACGCGCTTGATCTGCTGAGTCCGCTTCTGCAGTGATCGTAAAGAGTGCTTCTTCTTTATCAGGGGCAAGGAGAACTGTAACGCCATCCTTGCTTACACGTACGCCATCGACGAGGAGTCTCTGCATCCCTTCAGAATGCTCCATTGCCCTTCGCATTACAGTGCCGCGTGACTCGTATGGACACGGCACAGAAATCGTCGACTGGTGTCGTTTTGGTAGGGACTGATCGAGTTCCGACAAAAGAAAGTCCGTTTGAGCAAGCATGTCGAGAATACGACATGCCGTATACATACCATCGCTGGCAGCAAGAAACTCGGGAAAAATGAATCCTCCACGCGTTCCACCAACAAAGAGAATGTTTGGATCCTTCGTTGCTTCCATCATCGCCGAGTGTGAGTTCCGAATTCGTACGACCTCTACGTTGTATCCCTTGACAATCTGTTCTATCTCCTCGGTGGCTTGAACAGGGATAGCAATGGCGTACGGTTCATTCTTCTTATTCGTTTCGAGAAAGAGTTTCGTCACAATAGTCAACAGTCGCAATGACGTATACCAGATTCCACGTTCATCAACGAGTGCAATCTTCTCCACGCCCGGGTCGATCTTAAATCCGATCTCATATCCAAGAGAGCGCATGATCGTCGAAGACTCATCAAGCACAGCCGTAAGTGGATCCGCAAAATGCGATGCGTCAACATAGGCGTTCATAGCTAGGGTTCGACACTTCAGCTCACCTAAGATCTGAGGGAAGACCGTAGATGCTAGACCAAACGAATAGTCTACTAACAACTTGAACTGTCGCTGACGAACACGATCAGCATCCAAGCCTGCTAGGAATCGATCGATATACATCGCGGTTGATCGCTCGGGGAATGCTAGGCGTCCCACGGATTCGAAATCCACCCGTTTGATGTCTTCACCAAAGAAAAATCTCTCAATTGACTTTGTTTGCGGCAGTGGGATGTCTCTTCCATCCTTCCCAAAAAGAATTATGTCCGTCCTTCCATGCTTGCGAGGAGATCTCCGAACATGAAAACCGGCCACATACTTCCCGGTGTGGATCTCTTGTCGTGTTTGTGGGATAGACGTTGTCTGAAGATCGGAAACATTGATTCCTGCACTCATCAAGCCCGCGGTTACGCTTCGCTTGATCATTCGAGATACCGCATCATCGTCGCGCGATGCGATCACGGTTGTGCCGGACCCAAGTGCTGTGCCGATCGCAGCGCCAAGTTTCGCTGCAAACTCCGGGTTCATCTCGATGTTCGATATGCCGCTGATGCGCGCATCAGTGAAAAGCTCGCGGGCCCATCGCTCTTCTTGCACCAGACTGTTTGTAACAACGGCATGCGACTCTACAACCTTTCGAGGCCAGAGCTTGACGCCAGAAACAAGTCGTGCGTCATTACCGATCACACACTCTTCGGCGATGATCACATTCTCGCCGATCGAGGCATTTGATCCGATGGTTGTGTCGTTGCACACAACCGCATGAGTGATCTCCACAAAGTCGCCAATGTTCACGTCGTTCCAGAGCACCGCGCCATCAAGTACCGCTCCAGCTCCGATCGTACAACCATCGCCGATCACGCAATTCGTTAGGCGCGCGAAGTCGCCGATGACCACTTCATCGCCGATTATAACAAGACCTTCCAATTCCGCTGTTGGCGATAATTGCAGACCGTGGCCGCAATAGCTAGAGTCACAGGCCTCTCCCTTGAATTCAACATGCACACGCTTTGCAATCACGTCGTCATGTGCGAGTTGATATTCCTGGAGATTGCCAACGTCCTTCCAGTAGCCCTCGGCCACATAGCCAAAGAGCGGTAGGCCTTGCTGGAGCATCAGTGGGAAGAGATCCTTACCGAAATCAAACTCTGCCTTTGACGGGATGAGCTCAAGAACGTCTGGTTCAAGAATGTAGATGCCCGTATTGATCGTGTCACTAAACACTTCGCCCCATGACGGTTTCTCGAGGAAGCGTGTGATGCGCCCCGTATCGTCAGTCATCACGATGCCGTATTGAAGGGGCTGCGGAACGCGTGTGAGAATAATCGTCGCCATGGCGTTGCGCGATTCATGAAATGCAACGGCCTTGGCGATATCGATATCTGTGAGGACGTCACCGGATATGATGATGAATGGTTCGTCGAGAAAAGACTCTGCGTTCTTCACACTGCCGGCAGTTCCAAAATCTGCCTCGGCTAGCATGTATCGCATCGAGATGTCGTGAGAAGATCCCTCGCCAAAAAATTCGGTAAGGATCTCGGGCTGGAAATACAGCAACGAAACAACGTCACGTATTCCATGCCGCTTCAACAGCTCAACGATGTGTTCCATCATTGGGCGATTGGCGACCGGAACCATGGGTTTCGGAATGGACATCGTCAATGGACGTAGACGAGTCCCGAATCCACCGGCCATAATAACGGCCTTACGAATGCTCATGCAGCAGTATAGGATACGTGAATGAAGCTCTACGAGTGGCACAAACATAGCCACCAAACAAACAACGCCGAGCACCCTTTGGGGCACACGGCGCTGTTCAGACTGTTTTCCAAGGTCTTACCGCACGAGTACCACTGGGCTTCCCACGAGAATGATCCGATATTCAACCACTTTGTTCATGTCGTCCCGGATGATCTGTCTCTGGACGGTGAGGTATGGAGTACAAAATGAGCCACCAAAGTTTAAGCCGGCCACAACACACGGGAAGAAATACGCTTCACTGACGAGTAAGGACCCGTATGCCGACACTTCAGAAAGGAACATCGTACGTACCTCCGGTGAAGTCACGCTCCACATACAACGCTGAGAGGGAGTGTAGTTCCAGGAAGAGAATACACTATTCTGACAGTCAAGCGCCGGAGTACTTGTGCCCGGCATTACGAGGGGCGCCGCTGGCCCACTCGTGCTAAGACCGTTGATCCACGTTGATAACATGGGTACGATACATGAGGATATGCATCCCGGATTCACCATTCCACCTTTTGAGATCATCATGCCAACTCCCGCGTCCGTAAAGTCTGGCGTTGGCCTTACAGGAGTTGACGTGGTATCGCTCAACGGATACATTTTGGATTCGGGTAGGACGCCTCTTCTCAACGAAACCTTCTCAGGGATGCGTTTCTTCCAGACAGCATTTATTGAATCGACCATTTTTGCCGTCCACTGCATGGTATCTGCCGGCAATTCAAGCGCCTTCTTCTCACATCCAATAAGAAGTAAGAGTGTAAACAGTACAATGACAATATTCTTCATTAACCCCTCCGAAAGTGAAAAACAAAATCAATCTCAACCGATTTACTCGTCGTCATTGAGTCGCAATCGCTCTAAGACTCCGGCATCTTCTAGGGTCGATACATCGCCGTTCACGGAGCCCCCTACCACGATCTCCCGTAGCAACCTACGCATGATCTTACCACTGCGCGTTTTTGGGAGCGCGTCTGCAAATCTGACCTCATCAGGTTTAGCGATATGGCCGATTTCGTCAGCTACATGGTTCCGTAGTTCCTCGCGGAGCTTGTCGAGGTTGACCCCTTTGGCACTTGACTTCAATGAGACGAACGCAACAAGTGCATTCCCCTTCACCTCATCGGGTCGGGCGACCACAGCCGCCTCTGCTACGTGCTTGTGCGAGACCAAGGCGCTTTCTATCTCGGCTGTTCCAAGACGGTGTCCGCTCACATTCACAACATCATCAACGCGACCAATGATCCAAATGTAACCGTCTTTATCGCGCCGAGCTCCGTCTCCTGTGAAGTACCATCCGGGATGGCTCCGTGTCTTTGGGAATTCACTCCAATAGGCCTCACGATATCGCTCATCATTCCCGTAGATCGTACGAAGCATGGACGGCCAGGGATGTTTCACCACGAGGAGTCCACCCTCGTTAGCCTTACACGATGTACCGTCCTTCTGCACCACGTCCACAAGAATTCCTGGAAGGGGCTTTGTGGCTGTGCCCGGTTTTGTCACCGTTGCACCCGGCAAGGGTGATATCATGATAGCACCTGTCTCTGTCTGCCACCACGTATCAACGATGGGACATCGCTCGCCGCCGATAACAGAGTGGTACCACATCCATGCTTCCGGGTTGATCGGCTCTCCCACAGTTCCAAGTAGGCGCAACGAGGAAAGGTCGTGCTTGCGCGGCCATGATTCGCCCCATTTCATGAAGGCTCGTATTGCCGTTGGTGCGGTGTAGAAGATCGAGACGGCATTGCGTTCAATGATGTCCCAGAAGCGATCAGGTTCCGGCCAATTGGGAGCCCCTTCATACATCATTATTGTGGCGCCGTTCATGAGCGGACCATAGACGATGTACGAATGTCCGGTGACCCAACCGATGTCCGCAGTACAGAAGTACACGTCGTCATCGCGAAGATCAAAGACCATCTTGGTGGTATATGCAACCTGGGTGAGGTATCCTCCCGTAGTGTGGAGTATTCCCTTTGGCTTGCCCGTTGACCCACTTGTGTAGAGAATGAACAGCGGATGCTCACTTGGGAGTTTCGCAGGCTCGTTCACTCGCGACGCACCCGCAAGAACCTCATGCCACCAGTGATCACGACCGGCCTTCATCGACGTACGCTCAGATGTTCGCTGCAACACGACAACATGTTTGACAGACTTGCATGCTTTCAGCGAAACGTCAGCAGCAGCCTTAAGATGTACTAGCTCGCCCCTTCTCCAGGCAGCATCTTGCGTGATCAGCAAAACAGCATGAGAATCGTTAATACGCTCGCGCAATGCCTCACTACTGAACCCGCCAAAGACCACGTTATGTGTTGCCCCTATACGAGCGCAGGCTAACATCGCAACAACCGCTTCGGGCACCATTCCCATATAGATCGCAACCACGTCGCCCTTCTTTACGCCAAGCCCCAGCAAAGCGTTAGCGGCCTTACAGACCTCTGAATGGAGTTGTTGATACGTGAGCGTTCGTGTATCTCCCGGCTCCCCTTCCCAGATGATCGCGGCCTTTGTGCGGCGCCACGTCCCAAGATGTCTGTCGAGACAGTTCATCGACGCATTTGTAGTGCCACCAACAAACCACTGGGCAAGCGGATGTTTCCATACAAACGGTTTTTTCCAAGGGGCGAACCATACTATGTCTTTTGCTTGCTCTTCCCAAAACCCGACAATGTCCGCAGAGGCTGCATCGATGAGATTTTTTAACGCGGTTTTTGAGCCCACGTGCGAACTTCTGGCAAACGTCTTCGGTGGCGGGAACATTCGATGCTCATTCATGACGGAAGATATCCGCGTCGATTCCTCCTTGGCCTTAGCCATTGCTAGCACCATCAAGCGTTCGTCGTAGATAGTTCACTTGTCCAAGATGATACGATGCATGAGAACATAGCGTAAGCAGAACGTACATCGTGGTTCTATTCTCGCCAAACGTTGTCAACGGATAAATCGTAGCAAGACTCGCATCATTGAGATTTTCGAACGTGCTGAAGACTTGATCACGAACCTCAGAGATGTTTGACAGCAATACATGCCGTGGAACGTCGCGCTGACCAAATTCCGCAGTACGGTCACGCACATATCCAGTGTTTCCAAGCGCAGCGCCGATGAAGTGATTCATGTTCCCTATCAGATGCAGTGTTAATGTGCCGGCACTATTAGAGACAGAACCACTAACGGTCCATAGATCTTCCTCGCGCGCAAAGGCAGAAACCTCCCTGGCTAGCCCGTCAAGAGCTGCCACAAGGGAATCCCGAAAAAGTATTGTGTTCGCCATAACAAGGTGCCCCTTACTTTACAAGTGCAGAGATCTGTTTGAACTCTGGTGTGTCCGCTCTTCGCAGTAACTCAAAGAGTATAGACTCCGTGGTTGTAATCGTTATCCCGGCATCGCGCATGCGCCTGATGGCGACCTTCTTTTCCTGAGGGTTGCGTGAGGCAACACAATCAGCAACGACGTAGACGTTCTGACCCTGAGCTTTAAGATCAAGTGCGGTCTGCAGAATGCATACGTGTGTTTCTATTCCGAACACGATCACTGCGTGTCGCGCAGAACCAAGGAGAATGGCTTCAACCGTATCACTACCGCAGCAACTAAACGTCATCTTTTCGATGGGATCAAACTCCCCAAGCGCCGCAGCGATCGGTGCTATTGTAGCGCCAAGACCCGTTGTGTATTGTTGCGTAACAACGATGGGCACCGCAAGGATCTGCAGACCCTTGATGAGCGTAACGCATCGTAGTAATAGCGCTTCGTGCTCGTGTATATGCGGAAAGAGCCGATCTTGCATATCTACGCAGAGTGCAACCGCATGGTGTTTTTCTAGTCGCATGCCGCAACTTACGTCACCCGCGCTGTGTGATCATTACGCCAATCAGGGCCACGGCCCCGCCCACAAGAAACAGGGGCGTTGGCTGGGTTCCAAAGATCATCAGTGCCAGGATCGAGGTAAGGATCGGCTGCAGATTGTTGAAAACAGCTACCCGTCCAGAATCCATTCGGCTTAGGGCATAATACCAAAGCCCGTACCCTACCCCAGATGTGATAACTCCCAGGTAGAACAGCTGAGACCACGTGGCAAGCCACGTAGAGTCAGTAAGGGGCGTTGCCGGATCATGCACAGGAATCAAAGCCCAAATCGGCAGGTACAGAGCCAGGCCGGCAAAGAACGTTAAGGCCGTGGCATAGACCGGACCATACTTCACAACCATTGGCCTGCCAAACACGGTAAAACCTGCCCATGACATACTTGCCCCAAGAACCATCACATTGCCAAGTGTTTGGGAAGGGGCAAATCCGGCACCCCTGTCGACGAGGACAATAGTTGCCCCGAGAAAGGCCACACAAACGCCGAGCAAGCGCTTCAATCCGGGACGCTGTTTCCAAAACATGAGCATGATGATCACAACAAAGGCCGGAGTTAGCGCATATGCAAGTGATGCATTCGGAGCAGTGGTGTACTTAACACCCCAGATGAACAACAACTGATTGATCGGCATGTTGATCAGTCCGAGGAGTAACAACCGTGGGATATCTTCCCTGTCAATCCGGCGAACCTTACTCCTTCGAATGAACACCCAGATCCCAAAGGCCACACACGTAAAAATCCCACGGACGAGCACCACCGTAGTAGGGTGCAACGTAAGAGTGACGTTCTTTGCAACGAGATGCGTACTTGAGGAAATGAGCTGCTGTAGCAGCAAGAGCAGGTAGATCACGTGAGATGCTCGCGGATCAGGCCACACGCCGTGGAAGCCTGACGCTCATAAGCGAGCTCACGAATATCTTCACATGCACTCCTCATTTCAGCTCGCGTCTTCACCTGCATCGCTCTATCCATTGCTGCCACGATCGAAGTCGGTGAAAGTGAACGTTCAACGAGGACCCCAACCGGGTGTGAGATCACATGTGCGTGCAATGCCGGCAGATCGGAAACGAGGCTTGGGATCCTTGCCATCATGTATTCAAAGAGCTTGTTGGGCAATGCGTATTCATAGCTCATCGAGATAGGCTCAATGAGACACAATCCAATGTCTGCCCCGCACGTAAGTTGATGGAGTTCGTCATAAGGCACTGATCCAAGCCAAGATACTCGTGCATCTACGGCAAGATCACGTGCTAGCGCCATCAGCGTTCCTTGCGCCGGTCCATCACCAATAACAACCAGGTGTACATCCGGCATCTGTGGCAATGCTCTTAGGAAATGGGCTAGCCCCCTCCCATGATGGACTACCCCTTGATAGAGCGCTAGCGTTGTGGTCTGTGGAATTGCTAGTGAATAGCGGAGAGGAGAAAGAACAGGGTCCTTGTAGGGTGGAGTGTTGAGTAAAACAACCGGACGTTTCTTCAAGGCGAATCTCTGTTGGACGATGTCGGCGTCGAGCTCACCGGAAACAATAACATCGTCCACATGGCCGACAAGTCTCCGTTCATGTGCGACAAGGATCTTTTGCTTTATTCCCTTGCCTGCGAGCGGACCCAGGGCAAAGTAGAATTCCCGCATGTCGTACAGGAGTGGGATGGAATGTTTCTTGGCAACTGCCTGCGCAGCCGACAAAGCAAACAGATCCATCGCAACCACCAATCGCGGCCGTACATCAAGTGACGCAATTCTGCTGTTGAATTTCCACCAGCGTGCGATAGCACGCGACGTGGCATCTTGTGCAGATATTCCAATCGTCGCAACACGAAGACCTTCTTGCTCCAGCGCACGAGCAAGGTTCAATGTTCTTGCATCACGTGATACATCTGCCACGGCAAGCAGCAGAACATCAACGGCCTCTGAACGATTACTCGAAGTTGAGATGGTATGTACTCCGCAAGATTCCGCGAGCGTCAAAGCGCTCCTTGAAATTGATCAATCCTATTGAGGGAGTCATGGGGTCTTCGACCTTTGTGTCCTGGGATACGCCAATGTCTACCCATTCATAACCGTTCTCCACGGCCCATCTGCATGTTTCGTACATCACCAAATAGATCGGTCTCAGATGTTCGTGCTCATACCGGAGCATGTTGTAGAAACACAGCACAACCTTGGGATTCGCGAGAAAAAGGAGAGATCCGGCAATCGGCTCTTCTCCCTTGTATACCATGTACAGCCGCAGCTTCTCCGGTACAAGTTCCCTGAGCTTGAGAAGATCCAGAAGTGTGTGCGTTGGAGCCACTCCGTGTCGGGCTTTGTTCTCTACAAGGATCTCATGGAAGGTGGCATAGTCATCGCTTTCTCGAATGGTGATGACTCCTTCCCGCAAGATCTTGTGGACACTCTTTCTGGCAGTTGCGTCGAAGTGTTTTTCGAAATCAGCCCCATGCTTCAGGTCGATAGCGTGAGAAATGTAGTGCAATTCAAACGATGCCTTCCGATACAACATCGCGTACTCGTGATGTTGGCTGTAGTTCCGCGTGTAGATCAATGGGGCGGGGATGAGGTATGCATCCTTGATCCCAGAGGCTTTGCAATGATCTATAAAGGCATCAACGATAGCCAACGTCAATTCAAACGAGATGTCCATCGTACAGATGGATCCGTACGACGCACCGGTTGGTGACCAAAACGCCCCCTGCTTATTGATACCACCCGGTAACACACCAACAAGTTTTCCACAGTCGCGGAACATCAGGTGATGCCAGCCCCACTTTCCTTCGGGATGATAGTCGAGAAAGCGGTGAAGATGGAACATCGTTCCATTGTTTGACCGCTCAACAAAGGAATCCCATTCTCTACGATCTGACGGGGTGTATGGATGGACGGTGATTGAGTATGGCATGTTGAGTTGTATCTTTTCACGAAGTTAACGCGGTATATTTGGACGGCAAGATTCATCAACCATTGTTTGGAGCGCAGCATGAAGAAGATTTTCCTTGTTCTATTGGCAACAGTCATGATGGCAGGTGCAGGCACGGTCTCAGCTCAAAGCCCAGATCAGGCATTTGGTATTGGAGCTTCTATTGGTTGGTATGGCAATGGTGGGCACCTTGTATACGCCATCTCACCTGCGATCCATGTAGGTACACAGTTTGGGCTTCTCATATCTGATGGAAGCACACAGCTCACTTTTGCACCCTACGGCAAATTCCTCTTCAAGGGTACAAAAGAACTCAAGCCGTTCCTTATCGGTCAGTTTGCGATTCAATCAAACTCTGCAACGAATGTTACTTCTGCGACTTCAACAGGGTTAACGTTTGGTGGTGGAGCTGAGTATTTCATCACGAGCAACTTCGGCATTTTTGCCCAGATCGCTGTTTTAAGCATTCCGTTTAACACTGGTTCGGTGGTTAGCTTCGGGATTGCAACACCGGCCATTGGAGCAGAGTGGTTCTTCTGATAATAGTGTAGTCAATAATCATTGCGGGCGCCGTCAGGTTCTGACGGCGCCCGTTCTTGTATGACTGAAGCCCCATTACATATTGCCGTTGTTCGCACGGATCGCCTTGGTGACATGATTCTTACGTTACCGATGTTCCGTGCCCTGCGCAGCCGATTTCCATACGCGCGCCTTACGTTGATCACACGAGAGTATGTCCGGCCCTTGGTGCACGATGCAGACGCGGCAGACAATGTCGTTTACACGGACACGGACTCGCGGTCTCTACGAACAATCCTTCGCGAAGAGAATATCGACACGGTATTCTTTCCTCGACCTCGAGTATCCGACGTGTTGGCGGCATTAGGTGCCGGTGTTCGGCGTAGGATAGGAAGCGGTTACCGATGGTATTCCCTACTCTTTACATCTCGGGTGAAAGACCATCGATCGGACGCTGCCTTCCATGAAGCGGAGTATAACGTTCGGATGATCTCGCATGCATTCGGTGGCGAGCAGCCAGCCGTTAAACTTGTTTCACCACGTCACGAGAATACGGCAACCAAGAGCGACCCGCCCTGGGTCATTATCCATCCCGGTTCAGGGGGCTCTGCATGCGACTGGCCTGCACAACGCTTTGGCATGCTGGCTCGA